>CAZHPQ010000007.1:0-29309 GCA_964533845.1 uncultured Candidatus Planktophila sp. | reverse complement strand
TACTGTGGGTGCTCGAGCAAGATCGTCAGGGTGCAGAAAAATTTAGCGATGAAGCGCTCAATCGGGCGGAAGAGTTGTATCAACAAGTAGGAGCTGGTGCGTTGTATTGGATGACGGATATCGCAGCCCAAATGGTGGTCTTATCTGAAGCAACGTTGCGTGGCTTTTCCACTAATGTCGGTATCGAACTCGGGACAAGCGCAACTGCAGAAGATATTGTGAAGAAAGTTGTGCAGCTGCCTTAATTACGAAAGGCGAGCAAGCATCTTCTTCATCTGATCAATCTGCTCTGATTGATCTTTGATGACCTTTGTGCCAAATGCTTTAATCTCCGCGTTACGTGCATCTTCAATCATCTGAGTCATGTGGATTGCCCCATCATGATGCTCAGTCATGCCCTTAAGCCACAAGATGTCAAACTCTTTTCCGGTTGCTGCGCTAAGCGCAGCTAACTCGTCATCGTTAAGCATTCCGCCCATGTCGTGCATCGCATGACCCATATCTTCGCTAGCTCCGGCATCTTTAAGCCAAGCCTTCATCTGCTTAATCTCAGCGGTTTGATCACGCGCAATAATCTTGGCAAGTTCAATCAGTTCGGCATCCTGAGAGGCTTTCATAGCAAGGTTTGAAATATCAATTGCCTGCTGGTGATGAGGAATCATCATCTGCAAAAACATAATGTCAGCGCCTGTGTAGTTGGCGTTACTTGAAGAACTTGAGCCATGGCCCATATGGCCTGATGAATTGCCCATTCCGTTGCTGTCGCTGCGATTAATGGAAAGGCTTACTACGGCTGCAGCAAGCAGCACGATTACTCCTAGTAGTACGCCAGTTTTACGATCGATATTGATCTGCATGGTGTGCTCCTTAGGTTATTCAGGCTGAGTGATAAATGTGATGTTACCCGTATCCAATTCGGTGCGCAGTGCGACCAGTAAATCACGCGTTGAGATTGAGCCTAAGCCGAGCGCTTTCTTGGTGGCAACGTTTGAAAGTGATGTATCAACCGGAACCGCGCCGGGAAAGAGTTGGTCGGGGGTTGGATCTGCTTCGCGAAGTAGAGATGCATCAAGGTCAAAGACATCGCAGACAAGGCGGGCATATTGCATGCGGCTAACTGCATCATCTGGAACTAAGTGAAATGTGCCAGCTGCTTTGCGCGAAATTATGCGTTCGATCTGTGCGCCAGATTCAGCAGCATTGGTGGGCGCAGTTACTTTATTGACTCGCTCTCCCCCAAAGACTGTGAATGTCTTGCCGGCTCTCAGGTCGGCAACAAGAGATGTAACAAAGTAACCGAAGCCAACATCTTGAGTGCGCGGGCCGGCAGGCTGTGTCTGATGAATTCCCATCACACCTTCAATGCGAGCGATAGCGCCGGTATCGGGTGCTAAGTCGCGGATAACTTGTTCACTTAACGCCTTGAGAACTCCGTAGAAGTTAACAGGGTTGCCGCAATCTGTTTCGGGGGTCATGTGGGTTGTGCCATCCATAACCCAACCGGATGAGACATAGACAATCTGTGTACCTGCACGATTAGCCGCATGAGTAACTCGTTGGGTCAGTGCAACGTATGAGTCATAGGCAAAGACGCGATCTTCTTGCAGACGGTTAAAGTCATTGGCAATTGCGCTATGAACGACTGCGTCACATCCGTGTAGCGCAGTTGCAATCGAATCGATGCTGGCAAGATCAACAACTGTTGTTGCCCAAGGAAGTGGGTTCTGTTGTGGGCTACGCACTAAGCCAATAACTTCATGGCCGGCTAGCTGTAAGACCTTTGCAATATTTCCACCGACAAAGCCATTTGAACCTGTAATTGCAATCTTTGCCATATCCCAACCCTAGCGCGCGGATAATTCTTAGCAATGGGGCTCTATCCTTAAGCCATGGCTAATCACGGCAATATGTATGGACCAGCATTTACCTTTCTAGGTATTCCTGCCTGCGATCTAGATGATCCCAAGAGTTATCAGGGCGCCGATGTCATCATCGTCGGTGCGCCAATCGATAGCGGAACATCTCATCGATCAGGTGCCAAGTTCGGTCCACAAGCTATTCGTGGTGGCGACTATCTGCCGCATGATGGTGAACGTCCCCATCTTGCGCTGCGTACCGATGGTTTGAAAGATCTTAAAGTCTTCGATGCTGGTGATTTGTTGATGCCAGGTGGAGATTTAGTGGCATCCCTTGCTGTCTTGCGAGAGGCAACTGAAAAGATTTCACGTGCAGGCGCTATTGCAGTAGTTCTCGGTGGCGATCATTCGATTGCATCGGCAGATGTTGCCGGAATCGCTAATCACTTAGGCCATGGCAAAGTTTCGATGATTCACTTCGATGCACACGCTGATACCGGCGAAGACCAGTGGGGCGCACTTGTAGGCCATGGCACACCTATGCGCCGCTTAATTGATGAAGGTTATGTTCGCGGAGATAAGTTCTTACAGCTTGGTCTGCGCGGATACTGGCCAGATAACAAGACTCTCATGTGGATGCGCGATCAAGGGATGCGCTCATATGAGATGACTGAAATTCATCATCGTGGACTTAAAGAGGTTCTCGATGAATCATTTGCAACCTTGACTGATGGATGCGATGGAGTCTTCTTATCTGTAGATATCGATGTGGTTGATCCAGGTATGGCGCCAGGAACCGGAACTCCAGAACCTGGTGGAATGACATCGCGCGAACTTCTAGAAGCGGTGCGCCGTATCTGCCTCGAACTTCCAGTGGTTGGCATCGATGTTGTAGAGGTCGCTCCCCCATTTGATAGCGCGGATATCACGGCAATTTTGGCTAACCGCGTTGTTCTTGAGGCGCTCAGCGCGATTGCAAAGCGTCGCAATGGTTCAACCTATGATCCAAAGCAGAATCTGCTCGATCGCTAGAGCGTATCGAGAATTACCTGCACATCATCGAGTGATGTCCAAGGGTTTACAAAGGCAAAGCGCAGGATAGGTTCGCCTAGATTCTTTGATGGTGGAATAAAGCCAATCTGCTTTTCCAGTAAGGCATCAGACCACTCTTGATATTGCGCTGGTGTCCAGCCTTTTCTTTTAAATGCGACGATAGAAAGCTCTGGTTCGTAAACCAATTCTAAGTTGGGATGAGCCGAAATTAACTTGGCTGACTCTTTGGCAAGGCGAATACCCTCTTCTACCGCTTCTGTATACGCGTTGGTGCCGTGGGCTGCGAGTGAGAACCAGAAGGGAAGACCGCGCACGCGTCGAGTTAAGTGAATTGCATAATCCGAAGGTGACCAGGAATCGTCATGCAGGGTTTCAAGATAGGAAGCGTGCTGGGTGTGGGTTTCGCGCGCTAATTCGGGGTTGCGATAGATAAGGGCGCAGGCATCGTATGGAGCAAAGAGCCACTTGTGTGGATCGACAATAAATGAATCTGCGTGTTCGACTCCGTTAAAGAGATGGCGCACAGAAGGTGCGCATAATCCGGCAAGTCCATAGGCGCCATCAACATGGAACCAAATCTTTCTTTTCTGTGCGCATTCAGCCAGCGTTGCTAAGTCATCGACAATTCCAAGGTTCGTTGTGCCAGCTGTTCCGACAATTGCAAAGACGCGGCTATCTGAGTTGGCATGCAGTTCATCTATGGCAGCAGCCACATGTGCGCCATCGAGTCTATTTTCTGAATTGGTTGCAACTTTAAGAACATCGACATCCATAACGTGGGCTGCTGATGTGATCGATGAATGTGATTCAGCGCTACATGCAATGACCCAACGCTTTACATCCGGGTGCGCTTTGCGCGCCTGATCGCGAGCAACAACCAAGGCAGAGAGATTTCCCATTGTGCCACCTTGTACAAAGACTCCGCCTGCGCTCTTAGGAAGTCCTGCAATATCTATCAACCATTTCAGCGCTTGGTTTTCGGCAAAGACTGCGCCTGCACCTTCTTGCCAAGAGCCGCCATATAAAGATGATGCGCCAACAACTAAATCAAAGAGATTGGCATACTCACTTGGGGCAGATGGAATAAACGCCAAGTTACGAGGATGATCTGTTGAGATACATGCCAGCGCTAGCGTTTCAGTAAATACTTTAAGAGTCTGCTTGCCACCGAGGCCTTGCGGGGTAATGGTGTTGCCAAGTTCTGCATATAAATCTTGCTCGCTGCGCGGGCCATCCAGTGGCGGGTTAGATTTCAATCGCTCGAGGCTGTACTCCATGACAGCTTTGGCGAGTTCTTCCACCTCTTGGGTAAATTCATGCACCAGGTGATTCTGCCCTATTGGGCGAGTTCAGCGGAATTCAAGGTGCTGACTGCGATAATTCCAGCATGAAGAACCTCGAAAACTTTATTGAAAAGGCGATCTTTGCTGGCCGCTGGTTACTCGCTCCACTTTACGTTGGACTTTTACTTGCGCTCATCCCAATTATTTATCGCTTCTTCCATGCCTTCTGGCACATGGTCACTCATATGACTGAATCAACGACAAGTGAAGTGACTTTGCAAGTTCTCGAACTCCTCGACACAGTGTTGCTTGGCAACCTGATCATCATCGTTCTCTTTGCCGGATATGAAAACTTCGTTTCGAAGATTGCAGTGGCAGAAGATGCCAAGGATCGTCCACACTGGATGGGCTTTGTTGACTACAGCGGCTTGAAGATTAAGTTGATTGGTTCGCTCGTCGCCATCTCTGTTATTGAACTGCTCAAAGACTTCATGAAGGAAGGCACCTTTGATGCCAACCGTGAAGGATGGCGCATTGGTATTCATATGACCTTCGTGATCTCTGGCGTGCTCTTTGCACTCATGGACATGATGGCCGACAAGCACAAATCGCAGCGATAGTTCTAAGATAGGCGCATGTCTAAGAACGTCAAGCGCCAGCTTCCGAACCCAATAAAGCTTGCGCAGTTGATGCGCTTTCGTGGACCGTCTCTTAATCGTAAAAAAGCGCGCTTAGCTCGCGCGGCTACTATTTGGGATCTGCGCGAAATCGCGAAGAAGCGCACGCCACAAGGTCCATTTGATTACACCGATGGCGCTGCAGAATCTGAGGCTTCGCTCGATCGCGCTCGTCAAGCATTCCGCGATATCGAACTCGTTCCAAATATCTTGCGCGATGTTTCCAACGTTGATCTGACTCGCGAAGTATTCGGCGTCACTCATCAGATGCCGGTGGGAATTGCACCAACAGGCTTTACTCGCTTGATGCAGACCGAAGGTGAAATCGCCGGTGCGCGCGCTGCGCAAAAGTTTGGAATTCCTTTCTCGCTTTCAACTCTTGGAACAACATCTATTGAGGATGTTGTAAAGGCTGCCCCAAACGGTGAAAACTGGTTCCAGCTTTACATGTGGAAAGATCGCGAAGGATCAATGGCGCTGGTCGAACGCGCACGTCGATCAGGCGTGAAGACTCTGCACCTCACTGTCGATGTTCCAGCTGCAGGACACAGGTTGCGCGATACCTACAACGGTCTGACTATTCCCCCAACTCTGACTGTAAAGACTCTGCTGAACGCCATCCCTCGACCAGCCTGGTGGATGAACTTCTTAACAACTCCTGCCATTGAATTTGCGTCAATGTCTTCATGGAACGGCACAGTCGCAGAACTCCTTGATTACATGTTCGACCCAACAATGACTTTCGAAGACCTGAAGTGGATTCGCAAAGAGTGGGATGGCAATCTCATCGTTAAGGGCGTTCAGAATTTAGAAGATGCCAAGATGGCAGCCAAGTTGGGCGCTGATGCAGTGCTTCTTTCTAACCATGGTGGACGCCAGCTTGATAAGGCGCCGATTCCGTTGCACCTACTTGCAGATATTAAGAAAGAGTTTAAGAAAGATTTCGAGCTACACATCGATACCGGAATTATGCATGGCGCAGATGTTCTAGCGGCAATCGCACATGGAGCTAACTTCACTTACATTGGTCGCGCTTATCTATATGGCCTCATGGCTGGCGGACAAGATGGCGTAGAACGCGCGCTAACGATTATGCAGGGGCAGATGATCCGAAATATGAAGTTGCTAGGTGTGCGTACTCTCGACGAACTACAGCCTCGGCACGCGCGCTTGCTACATCGCGGGTAGATTCACGAACAACTAACTCAGGCTGGAAATTCACCTCTTGATGAGCGTGCGTTTCGATTCCTTCGCACTCTGAAAGCAGGAGTTGAGCTGCAACTGTTCCCAGTTGGTAGGCAGGTTGTGCAATTGATGTCAGTGGAACGGCCGCCGATGGTGCGAATTCAATATCGTCATAACCAATCAAAGACACCTCATCAGGGATGCGAATTCCACGTGCCAATAGGCCGCGCATCATGCCCAGCGCCAGCAGATCATTTGCGCAGAAAATTGCTGTAGGCCGATTTTCTAGAGCTAGGAATTGTTCGACTGCCTCTTCGCCTGCTGCAAAGGTCATCGTTGCTGTAGTAATCGTTGAAATCTTGAGTTTATGTGACTTGGCAGCAGCTGCTACTCCCTTAGAGCGATCGGCTGCCTGTGGAATTGTTGTTGGGCCACAGACCCAAGCAATATCTGTGTGGTGAAGGGATGCCAGATGTTCAATCGCGATTTCGCCACCACGAATATCGTTAACCGAGACTGAACATTCCGTTGAAGTCTTGCCAGCGGCATCAATGAGAGTCACAGAGATTCCACGCTCTTTAAGCATTTTGATGTGCCCAGGCTTCAAGCTCGTTGGTGTGATCAATACGCCCTTGACCATCTGTTCAATGAGAACGCTCATAAAGCGCTCTTCGCGCTGATTACTCTCACCAGAGTTACAGATAAAGACTGCGTAATTCTTCTTTGCAGCAGCATCTTCAACGCCACGGGCAACTTCAGCAAAGAATGGATTGGAAACGTTAGGGACAACGAGCCCCAAGGTACGGCTATGGCCTGCCGACATCTGCTTGACGTAACCGTTGGGGTTGTAGCCAAGCTCTTCAATTACCTGTTGAACACGTTTAGCGGTTTCAGGGGCGACGATGCCAGGGCGATTGAGCACGTTGGAGGCGGTACCGACTGATACCCCCGCCTTCTTGGCGATATCGCGCAGGCTGATAGTCATAGCGGCAATGATGGACTGTTCAATTGAGCAAAGTCAATTGTGTTCAACAATTACGCGTAAATCTCTATTGAGCCTCGTTCAAAACGAGTTACTTGACCACCGTTTTATACATTCTTGAAAGCGCGAACTCGTGATGGCCCCCGAGTTCAGCCTTGGTCAATTTTCCGTTGGCGACTTGAACGATCTCATCGAAGATGCGATCGCCAACCTGCGCCAGGGTTTCAATGCCATCGGCGATTGTGCCTGCATCGAGATCAATCAAATCTGGAATTGATTCATACATAGGCGTATTTGTTGAGACCTTGATGGTCGGCATGATGGCAGAGCCAGTTGGAGTACCGCGGCCAGAGGTGAAGACGACGACATTGATATGGCCTGCGCCAAAGCCAGCCAACTGTTCAATGTCATGGCCAGGTGTATCCATAAAGTAAAGACCTGCAACCTTTGGAATCTCACCGAATTCAAGAGTGCCGGTAAAGGGTGCGTTGCCAGCTTTTTTGGCAGCTCCTAGCGATTTCTCTTCAAGAGTCGAAAGTCCGCCTTCAATATTTCCGCGGGAAGGTTGCGCTCCACGAATATCAATTCCCTCATAGTTAATCGAATCTTCATAACGTGCAACCATCTCAACAATCTTTTTGCCGACAGCTGGATCTATGGCGCGGGCAGCAAGTAGGTGTTCTGCTCCAAGAATTTCAGTTGTCTCACCAAGAACAGATGATGCACCTAATTCAACGAGGCGATCGCTGGCAACGCCCAGCGCTGGGTTTGCTGTAATTCCAGAGAGCGCATCAGAGCCGCCACATTCAAGACCAAGAACGATGGCGCTCCAAGGCGCATCTACTCGCGCTTCGGCGCTTGCTTCCTTGACATAACCATTGGCAATAGTGAGCGCCTGCTGTTGCAACTTCTCCATGGAGCCTATTTCAGGAAGTAAGAGATTGCTAAAGCGAGTTAAACCAAGCGCTTGGGCGCCCTTAATGATCTGCTCTTCCTCTGGGCTGCCGATGGATAAGAAGATTGTGGCAAAGATATTTGGGTTAGATGCATAGCCACTTAGAGTGAAGATAATGCGGGCTAAATCGTTATCTTTCTCGCCCGACCAATCGTGGCTAATGGCAACTGCGCCATCTGAATTATCTGCAATTGCGCGAGCTGTTGATGAAAGCGCTGAGTGCAGCGGCAAAATTAGTACTTGATTACGTAGACCCCATGCGCCATTAGCGCGCTTATATGCTTTTAGTGGCGCTGACATTATGCACTTCTCACAACTCTTGGTGCTCGAATTTCGCCGCTCTTACTCTTTTCAGCAACAGTCTCGGTTCCGGCCGCGACATCTGTTAGCAGTTGGACAATTCCGGAGAGAAGAGAGTTTTCATCGATATCAAAATCGCCACGGATTGCTTGGTGAAGAACACCGTTACCTGCCACATTGATCACTGGAATCAAAGGAAATCCTGAGGCTGGCTGGCTATCGCTCGGGAAGCTGATGATGATGTGAACGTTTTCCTGCGAGAGCTTGGAAAACGTCTCGGCTGAACTTGATTCTGAGTGCCCGACTACGACTTCACATCCTTCATCTTTAAGTAACTGCTCAAGAGCTGCCGCGCTACTTACTTCGCGACCAAGATCAAGTCCAACGCGTAGTTTGTCTACGGCAGCAGGCGCTGAAGGAAATGCATCTGAGAGTTCGTGCGCTGCCTTTACTCCAGCTGCCACAGTTCCTTCGACGCCACCACTTTCTTGAATGATGCGATATTGCGTTGACTTGTTGCGGCTGAGTAACTTGGCTGCAAGTTCTTGGCTCTGAATGGTTTCGCACCCTAGGCCAACTGCAAGGACAGAGCTGACATTGGGATGATCAGCAAGAGAGACGAAGAAGTTATCGATGCCAGCAACGTCATCGCCGATGATTCCGCAGCCATGTTGATGGGCGAAGGTAACTGCGCCAACTTCTGTTGCGATTCGGCGGGATACATGGGTTGAGCAGACAACGGTAGGAAGAATTAATTGGTGGTTACGGATACCTGCTCCGCGATTGCCATGGTCAAAGCCCTTAATTGAGATTGTCATACCTGCTCCGCCGATAGTCGATCGCCCAAAATATTGTGGACGTGAACATGTTCTCCGATAGCGATAGGTGCAACTGCATGCCCCATACGTTCTCCATATTTGATGATGCCATCGTTCTTGGCGATATTGCTTGTAGCAATCTTGTGGCCGCGGGGAATCTGGTTCTTTACAGTGATGGTGATGTCATCTTGCGTAATCACATCTCCTTCAGCCAAGTCAGCCAGGCATACTGCAATATTGTCGCGCGGATCAAGAATCAGAACTTTTCTCATCAGGGCGCTACCTTATCGAATCTCTTGGGCTTGGAAAGGCGCAACGAGAGATAAGAACTCTTGGTACCTATCTTCATACATCTTTATTTCGTCACCTGTGGGTGCCACCTGCTCAATGGTTGAACTGTTAAATTCATCGAGCGCTTTAGCTAAATCGCCTCCTTGATGTGCAGCGCGCGCAATCATCGCAGCGCCAATATCTGAACCAGATTCCTTCACAATTGAAATAGTGCGATTCAGCACCGTTGCGCGGATTGAGTTCCAGAGTAAAGAGCGTGCACCACCGCCGACGGTAAAGAGCTCTCCAGTCAATGGCGCACCCGCTTTGGCCAAGGTCTCATAGGCCAACCGCTCTGCAAATGCGATGCCCTCTAACGTGGCACGAAATTCATCAACTTCATCTACAGGCGCAGTAGTTGAAACCTTCTTCATCTCTTTATGTGAAATCGGAAAACGCTCTCCTGTGCCAACCAATGGATACATCACAGTTGTTGCTGGCCCATGTTCTGCAGCTTTCTGGTTCCACACATCAATCTCGTCTTTATGTTGCGCAAAAGAGATTCCCCCTAAATTAGAGGCGCCGCCACTAAGCCAACGATTTTCTGGAAGTAGGTGGCTATAGAAACCTGGGCCACTTACCTCTTTTGGTGAAACTATTTTGATGACCATGGTGGTGCCGAGCGTTGTGACCGCGCTACCAAGCGCAGATGAACCCACTGATATCTGCGCAGTGCATCCATCGGTCATCGCTGCATAGATTGGAATTCCATGTTCTGCAGTTGTTCCAAACAACGTTCCCGGCGCAACCAGGTCAGGTAGTGCAATTCCTAACTCTGCGGCCAGTGACAGCGCACTTTTACTCCATAGCTCTGCAGTGAGATCAACGCCTGTTTTCAGTGCGTGGCTCCAGTCAGTTGCAACTTCGCTTAAAGCTTTGTCGCAGAGATCAGCCACAACAAATTCAGGGGTATGGGCGAGGAGATAGCTTCCTGTGCCGACTTCCTTAACAATTGCGGCAGCGCGCGCCAGCGGATTGCCAGCGCGAGCATCGTTATACATCGCAGCTGGTGCAATGGGCTTTCCCGATAGATCTGTCAGCACAAAAGTTCCAGAGGTTGCCGAAATTGCGATTGCTGCAACTACGGCTCCACTTTTCTCTGCGCTCTGCACGCTTTCAGTGATGATCTGATTAATTGCAATGGTCCAACTATGTGGATCTTGCGTCAGGCGACCATCATCGCCTCGTTGTACGGGTGCTAAGTCGCGGCTAACCCGAGAATGAATAGCGCCTGCGCTATCAATCAAAGTTCCACGAGCAGATTGCGTAGCGCAATCAATGCCAAGCCAGAGCTGCTTCATTACAACGCTGCAATCGCATCGGCAAGACCAACCAGAGATTTCTGAACAATATCGGGCGTTGCTAAATCAGCAGCTGTTGGATCTGGATTTGCCTCACCGCGCAGAATCCAAGCTGTGCGCATTCCTAAACCTTGCGCTGGAAGCACATCGGTATCGAGGCGATTGCCAATGTGGATTACATCAGAAGGCGCAACTTTGAGCGCAGCTATCGCCTTACTAAAGATCTCTGGGTTTGGTTTCTCAAGACCAACTAGTGCAGAGACGCCCATGAAATCAATCAAGGGTGCGATGCCATGAGCTTTGAGTGAATCCACTACCGTCGCAGCTTGATTTGCAACGATTCCAATTGCGCACCCCGCAGCGCGCATATCTTCAATACATTTCTTGGCATCGCTATAGAGATCAGCATCGCTGAATTTCCAGAGCGCGGTGGCTTTTGCCATCAACTCTTCTTTGGCATCGAGTGAACCTAAGAAAGCTATGCAGAGCTTGCTACGCAGCGACCCAGATTGCGATTTCAGATGCTCGGTATAGATCTCTTCAAAGCGAGCGCCATCGATAGCGCCAGCAAGTTCTTCAAGGGCTGCGTAGATTGCGCGCTTGAAGACATCATCTGAGTAGATGATGCCGCCGATATCAAAGGTGACCGCTTTGGGTTGCATTACTTGTTATCACCCGTGAGCAATTTACGACGAGCAACTTCATCGGGGCGAAAGGCGATTGTCTGCGCTGCAGAGTTCGGGATGAAGTTGATTCCCCCAGCGGTCAACGCGCCTAAGCGCACGCGCGCTGCCTTGACAGCAATCTGCGTAGTTGCCAGAGCTTCTTCTTTGCCGTTACCGAAAGTGCAGAGCCCGTGATTGCCAAGAATGATCTGACGTGGACTCATTCCGTACTGATCGCGATATTTGAGCGCACCTGAGTAAAAGCCAAGTCCGAGAGATAAACCTGGTTCATCGTAAGGAAGATAGAGAGGTATAGGACCACAGATCACGCTCTCGTCAGGAAAGACGGTTCCGCTGTAATGGGCTGCAGCATCTTTACTTGCAGCAAGGGCCACAACTGGTGTCGGGTGCGTATGCAGCGACCAGGTTGATTCCAAGAGATGGAAGGCGACCACGTGAACGAGAGTTTCAATACTTGCCTTCTTCGACACTCCGCTCGGGGTAACAGCAGACTTTAAGATCGCATCGAGTGCGCTATCTAAGGCTGGGGTGCGACCACTCTTGTGGGCAGCTTCCAGAATTTCAACAGATTTACTTAAGGATACCCAGACCCAATCTTCTGCCGTTGCCTCCCCCATGACGACACCGCTTGCCTTTACTAAGAAGCGATCATTGGCAGCATCGAGAACAGCGGCGTTACCTTCGGCCAGAATGGTGAGGTCAGCCTCTGGTGCGCCAGCGCGTACTGCTAAATCTGAGATCTCTTCTGCGAGCGTTGTCATGCTTCTCCTTCTATCGGGTCGAACTATTGGTGGGCGATTAACTCTTCATATCGTTGGCGCACAGCTGCGATCTCTGCGCGCGCTGAACTATCAGTTGTTGGTTGATAGGAACCAAACTTCACATCGCTCGATGAAATCAAGGCTCGCGCTGAGCCTATATCTGCGATTTCACCTGTAGCAATCGCTTGCACGATCGCGTTTCCCATAGCCGTTGCCTCAATAGGTCCGGTGATTACCTCTTTATTAGAGATATCTGCAGTCATCTGAGATAGATGCTCATTCTGTGATCCCCCGCCAACGATATGGATTGCCGGCATCGCCATACCGCTGCATTCGGCTAAGACATCTGCAGTTCGTGCATATTGCAGAGCAAGGGATGCAAATGTTGCCTGCGCGATTTCACCAGGAGTTTGCGGAATCGGCTGACCAGTCTCACGCGCATACTGCTGAATCCGCGCAATCATTCCTCCTGCGTAGACAAATATTGGTGCATCGACATAGAACAAGGTGCGCCATGGATCGCTCTGAGCTTTCGCTGCAGCCACTAAATCTACGTAACTGATATCAACTCCCTGTGATTTCAAATCACGGCGAACTTCCTGGATGATCCAAAGGCCGGTGATGTTGCGCAGTAATCGGATGCTGCGATCAAAGCCACCCTCATTGGTCAGACGTTCATTTAAAGTAATCTCGTTGGTGATTGGTGAATCAATCTCAACGCCCATGAGCGACCAGGTACCCGAGGAAATATATGCACTACCTGGTGATTCAAGAGGAGTTGCAACAACAGCTGCTGCTGTGTCGTGGCTAGTGGTCGCAATACATCTCAGAGCACCGATTCCAGTTTTCGCCTGAATTTCAGCGCTTAGTACTCCGCGAATAGTTCCGGCATCTTCAACTTCGCCAAAGAAGTGCATAGGAATTCCCAGATCTTTGGCTAGCCCATACGCCCACTGGTTGCTTTGAGTGTCATACAAACCAGTTGTGGTTGCAATTGTGTACTCAGTACCTATAGCGCCGGTCAGGGCATGGAGAATCAAATCAGGCATCAGCTGCAAATACTTTGCTCGCTCTAACTCATCAGGTGAGTTCTCTACTATGGCAAGGAGTTGAAAAATTGAATTGATTTCAAGTAGTTGTGCACCGGTATCAAAGTGCAGACGTTCTAACCCGACAACGCTCGCAGCCTTTGCCAGATAACCATCGGTGCGATGATCTCGGTGACTGACAGGAAGAGAAACCAGCTCTTCACTCTCATCTAGTAAACCGAAATCAAGTCCCCAGGTATCAACGCCAAGGGAATCGAAGGGGCCACGTGGTGCTGCAATCGAAAGTGCATTCACAACTTCTTCAACTATCTTGGGAAAATCCCAGCAACGTCGTCCCAAGGAATCATGAACGACGGGGGTTTCAAAGCGATATATAACTTCAGTTGAGATTGCTGCTTTTCCAATATCAACGATCACAAGGCGGCCAGACTCTGCCCCCATATCAAGTGATAAATACCGACCCATGGCGCCCCCTTCTCTCCATCCCCCACTCTTATGCAAGAAAAGGCCTTATGCAAAGGGTGCAAAAACAAGCGACGGCTTCTAACATTTTGTTATCAACTTATCTGCTGGGTAGCGCATTGAATTGTTCAATGGCTTCGCTGATGCAACAACTCTTGGAAAACCCAACCTTTAAATCTCTAGTACGTAGCAACTTTACTGAATAAGATTCCACAACAATCGAGGCAAGGCTTGCAATAACTAGACAGGAGACTGCATTGGCAAACAAGGGCGACCTTCTTCTTGAAATGAAGGATGTGAAGAAAAGATTTGGAGGTGCAGTTGCACTTCGCGGAACAAATCTCTCAGTCCGTGCTGGCGAAATACACGCGCTCCTAGGAGAAAACGGAGCTGGTAAATCAACCATGCTCAAGATTCTTGCGGGTGTACACGAGCACGATGCCGGAACAATTACCTTGGGTGGCGCACCGTTTATCTCTGGTTCACCACAGGCTTCTATCGATCAAGGTATCGCTGTTATCTACCAAGAACCATCACTCTTTCTCGATCTCTCCCTTGCCGAGAATGTCTTTGTTGGTCGCCAACCTAAAAAAGGCCTTGCCATCGATTGGAAAGAGGCCGAATCACAAGCGCGCAAACTCTTTACTGAGTTAGGCGTTGAGTTAGATCCGAAGCGACAAGCTCGCGGACTATCAATTGCTGATCAGCAAGTTGTTGAAATCGCTAAGGCACTTTCAATGAATGCCAACATCATCTTGATGGATGAACCAACCGCGGCGCTCTCTGCCTCTGAAGTAGAGCGCCTCATGACTGTAATGCGCAATCTGCGTGCAGCCAATAAGGCAGTTATTTTTGTGAGCCACCGTCTCGATGAAGTATTTGCTATCTCTGACTTCATCACCGTCATGCGCGATGGCGCAACGGTCTCTGAGAAGCCAATCTCAAATACAGATTTACAGACTGTAATTAAAGAGATGGTGGGCCGCGAGCTCACCGAGCTCTTTCCTAAGACAGATCACGCAATTGGTGATGTCGTTCTTGAAGTTAACGACCTCACCAACCCAGCGTATTTCCGCAACGTCTCATTTACTGTGCGTAAAGGGGAAATTGTTGCGCTAGCTGGTTTGGTCGGATCTGGCCGCTCTGAAATCGCCCGTTCTATCTTTGGCGTTGATTCCTACGAATCTGGTTCAGTCAAGGTCAATAACAAGCCACTGAAGAAGAATTCTCCTGTCGCTGCGATGGCTGAAAAGATCGCCCTTGTTCCTGAAGATCGCCGTCAACAAGGTCTCTTCATGGTCGCTGGCGTTAATCGCAATATCTCGATGGAATCCTTTGATCGCCTCAAGGGTCGCATCTTCCTTAACTTTAAGAAGGAACGAGCGCTCACCAATAAATGGCGTGAGAACCTAAGTATTAAATATGCCGATCAATCAGATCCTGTCGATCGCCTCTCTGGTGGAAACCAACAGAAGACAGTTCTTGCCAAGTGGCTTGCCACAGACCCAGATCTTTTGATTGTCGATGAACCAACTCGCGGAATTGACGTTGGTACCAAATCAGAAGTCCATAAGTTAATTGATAAAGCAGCTGGTGAAGGCAAGGCAATCTTGATGATTTCCAGCGAACTTCCTGAAGTTCTCGGAATGGCCGATCGCATCATTGTGATGCGCGAAGGTCGCCAAGTCGCAGAGCTTTCTCGTAAGGAAGCAACGCAAGAAAATGTCATCGCTGCAGCTACCACCGGAAAGAAGGGCATCTAACAGTGGCATCTTTATTGAAGAAGCGAACCTTTGGTCGCGAAGCCAGCCTTGGCATCATTCTGATTTTCTGCGTTGCAAGCACTGGATTTATCAATCCTCGCTTTGTGACCGGCGATGGAACCCGCGACTTACTGTCGGCCACAGCGATTGTGGCGCTACTAGCAATTGGTATGGCGCCAGTCATGATCATGCGCCATATCGACCTCTCTATTGCATCAACTGTTGGATTCTCTGCCTGGTTGGTCGCAGATTTCTGCGCCAAGAACCCATCATTCACATGGTGGCAGTGCTTTGTGATCGGTGGCGCAGTCGGTATCGCAGTCGGAGCGCTTAACGGTCTCCTTGTTGCAGGTCTGCGCCTGCCATCTCTGGTTGTAACGCTCGGAACTCTCTACATCGTTCGCGGTGGCGTTTACGTAGTTTCAAACTCCGTGGATTACAACGCACAAGAGATGCCACCTAGCTTGCTCTCACTTGGCCAAAAAACTTTCGCTGGTTTGTTGCCATTCCCATTCTTGATGGTAATTATCTTGATGGTAATTGTCGGTTGGTACATGAAGTACACCAAGCCAGGACGTGATTGCTACGCAATCGGAAGCAATCCACCAGCTGCAGATCTAGTCGGCCTCAAAGTCTTCCGCAGAACATTCTTGGCTTATATCTTCTGCGGCTTTATTGCCGGAATCGCCGGAGTCTTCTACTTGATGCGCTTTGCACAAGTCGACTCCACCGCTTTCTATGGACAAGAGCTCGCCGTAGTTGCAGCTGCTGTTATCGGTGGAATTGGTCTTCTTGGTGGTGCGGGTACTGCAGTCGGTGTTGTTATCGGTGCGCTACTCGTACAGACAATCCAAGGTGCACTTGCCGCCCTTGGCGTTGATGCATTCTGGAAGGCAGCCATCAACGGCTTCCTACTTATTGTCGCAATCTATGCAGATCGTGTCCTGGCACGAAGAACCGAGAAAGCCTTACTGGCACAACGAATCAAGGAAAGGGTTTAGCCGTGTCTGAGAAAAATACCTTTAAAGTTCGCAAGTCCTGGGACACAGCGATCCTTGCCCTGCTCTTCTCAGTCTGGGTCTTGGCATCAATGACTACAGATAACTTCTTGAGTTCAATTAACGTCTCACAGATCTTCTCTAACTCAAGTGAAATCCTAATTATGGGATTTGCGATGATCTTCCTCATCATCACCGGTGAGATCGATTTATCAATCGCCTCAATCTTGGCGCTCAGCAGCGCAATGCTCGGGTATTCATATGCCGCAGGCGCGCCAATCTGGTTAGCAATTATTATTGCGATGGCAGTCGGCACAGCATGTGGATTCGTCAATGGATTCTTGGTCACCAAGTTAGGGCTGGGCTCTCTTGCAGTAACCATCGGCGCGCTTGCGCTCTATCGCGGTATTGCAAACGGAATTCTTGGTACTGAAACTGTCAATGAGTTCCCAGAGTTCTGGACCACATGGGGCTTTGACACGATTGGAACCACCTTTATTCCGCAGACCCTTCCAATCATCATCATCTTCGGACTCTTCTTTGGATTGCTATTGCATAACACCGCATTCGGTCGTCGCACACTTGCAATCGGACAGAGCCCAGAAGCTGCTCGCTTTGCTGGTATCAACGTTGTTCGCCACAAGATCATCGTCTTTACCTTCACAGGCTTTATGTCAGGTGTTGCAGGCGTTATCTACACCTTCCGCTTCTCAACTGCGCAAGCAGATAATGGAATCGGTCTAGAACTTCTTGTTATCTCTGCTTGCTTACTCGGTGGAGTTTCAATCTTCGGTGGAGTCGGAACTATGTGGGGTCTTGTTGCTGGTGTACTTCTTGCCAGCAGCGTTGAATCATGGCTTACTCTGCAAGAGATCAACGCCCAGTGGCGCACCATCGTTACCGGTATCTTGCTTCTGATTTCTGTAGCCGCTCCGGTTATGGTCGATAAGTACAAGCGAGCTCGAGCGACCGCCTCCAATAAGGCTTAAATCACTTGGGAGAAATCCCCGATGATTGAACAATTCAACTGTTCAGCCATCGGGGATTTTCTATGTAGTCACCAGACTTTCATCAAATCGTTATAAATCAGCACTAGTACTTTGGCTTTCTCCCCCATAGAGTTTCGGCACGGGCTCAGACAGTCTCTGTCCTGAACCAGGCACGATGTGAAGTTAAAAAATAATTTCACAATGTTTTCGACGAAAGGAAACACCTTGAAGAAACTACTAGCAGCAATCGCAACAGCTGCTCTCGTTACAACAACACTTGTAACAGGATCAGTTGCACCTGCTTCTGCAGCAACTAAATTGAAGGTCGCACACATTCCTAAGCTCGGCACAATTGGATACTTCCAAGCTGCTGACAAGGGCGTACAGCGTGCATGTAAAGAGTTGAAGGCCGAATGTGCATACAAGGGCCCAACAGAAATTACTGCAGCTGCACAGGTTAAAGAAATCAACGCAGCAGTACAGTCTGGTTACAACGTAATCATTCTTGCTGCAAACGATAAGGATGCTCTCGTTCCTGCACTTAGCGCAGCACGTAAGAAGGGTGTAACAGTTGTTACATACGATTCTGATGTTGCTCAAAGAGGACGTTCAGTATTCATCAACCAGGCATCATCACAAGGTATTGGCCAGGCACTTGCTGCTTCAGCTAACGACCTTGCTAAGGGTGAAGGTGAAATCGCAATTCTTTCAACTACACCAGATGCTACAAACCAGAACGTATGGATCGATTTCATGAACAAGGAAATCGCTGCTAAGTATCCAAAGCTCAAGGTAGTTGCAACTGCTTATGGTCTTGATAAGCCAGAAGAGTCAACAACTGAGACACAGGGTCTTATCCAGAAGTATCCAAACCTCAAGGTAATTGTCGCTCCTACATCAGTAGGTATCGTTGCAGCTGCTAAGTACGTCAGCGGATCTGCATCAAAGGGCAAGGTATTCGTAACAGGCCTTGGTCTTCCAAACGATATGAAGACATATATCAAGGATGGATCAGATGCTCAGGCATCACTTTGGGATGTTGAGAACTTCGGATACGTAGCTGTCCAGGTTGCAAACTCAATCATCAACAACAAGCAGAAGGTAAATGTTGGAGCAACTGTTAAGTCCGGTAAGGGCGACAAGGGCTTGAAGTCACGTAAGGTGACAAAGGGTGCAGTCGGAAACGAAATCATCCTCGGACCAGCAACTGTCTTCACAAAGAACAACGTAGATCAGTACAACTTCTAATTTAATAAGTTAGAAGCAAGGTTCTACGGATTCAGGCAGTTCCCTTCGGGGAACTGCCTGAATCTCTTTAAAGACAACTTGAACAGTTAAAGAAAGTTACTTATAAGAAACGAGAGTAATAATGTCAGTAGCCAAGAGACTTGAATTCGGTGGCCATGCGCTTGTGTGGGCTGGAGATTGGTCAGAGAAAGGCGCACGCGCTGCAATCTCAGGGGCTGCTCGTTCTGGCTATGACTATGTTGAAATTGCGCTCTTAGATCCTTGGAACGTTGATACTGCAATGACTCGCGATTTACTCGCTGAATACGGCGTGCGCGCACATGCCTCTTTGGGCCTATCCCCTACAACTGATGTCACAAGTACAGATCAATCAATTATTGCAAAGGGAGATGCGCTCCTTCGCAAGGCAACTGATGTTCTACACGAGCTTGGTGGAACAGAGCTCTGCGGCGTCCTCTACTGCTCTCTTGGTAAATATCCAGGCCCTGCCTCGAAGGAGAATCGCGCAAACTCTGTCGCTGCCATGCAACGTTTAGCTGATTACGCTGGCGATAAGGGCATCAACATCAATCTCGAGGTTGTTAACCGATACGAGACCAACATTATTAATACCGGTATTGAAGGCCTTGCCTTCCTTGATGAGGTAAATCGTCCTAACGCCTTCGTTCACCTTGATACCTATCACATGAATATTGAAGAAGATGGCATGGAGAAATCAGTTCTAGCAGCTGGTGAAAGATTAGGTTTTGTTCATATCGGTGAGAGCCACCGCGGATACCTTGGTTCCGGAAATGTAGATTTCGACACATTCTTTGCAGCCCTTAAGCAGATTAACTATCAAGGGCCAATTACCTTTGAATCTTTCTCATCGGCTGTTGTCGATCCTGCTCTCTCAAATACACTATGCGTCTGGCGAAATCTCTGGAGCGATTCAGATGATCTCGCAAGCACAGCACTCGCATTTATGAAGGAGCGCATCTAACTATGCAACGGGTTGGTTTTCGCTTACAGGTTCGTCCTGAGATGATGGATGAATATGTGCGCCGCCATGCAGAAGTCTGGCCCGATATGTTGCAGGCGCTACGCGAAACCGGCTGGACCAACTACACCCTCTTCTTAGATCGCAACGATGGAACTCTCTTTGGCTACTTCGAGACTCCAGATCTTGAGGCAGCAAAGGCAGGAATGGCAGGGCGTGAAGTAAATGCACGATGGCAGGCGGATATGGCGCCCTTCTTTATCGCCCTCGATGGCAAGCGCCCTGATGAAGGTTTCTTACAGCTAGAAGATGTTTTCTATCTGCAGTAAAGACTAAAAAAGATTCACTAACAACGAGGTAAAGGAGCACAGATAATGGCAACACCAAAGGAAGCAAAGGAAGTACTCAAGCGCTTTTGGATTGAAACTCCATCGTGGGCTTACGGCAACTCCGGAACTCGTTTTAAGGTCTTTGCACAACCTGGTGTACCGCGCGATCCATACGAGAAGATTGCTGATGCAGCACAGGTGCATAAGTTCACCGGAGCTGCTCCATCAGTAGCGCTGCATATTCCTTGGGATAAGGTCGATGATTACAAGCACCTTGCTGATTACGCAGCTGAACTTGGCGTGCGCCTTGGAACCATCAACTCCAACACCTTCCAAGATGATGATTACAAGTTAGGTTCTGTCTGCCATCCTGATGCAAAGATTCGCCAGAAGGCAGTTGATCATCTCTACGAGTGCATCGACATCATGGATAAGACTGGCGCCAAAGACATCAAGCTCTGGTTTGCTGACGGTACTAACTATCCTGGACAAGATAACTTGGCAGAGCGCCAAGATCGCTTAGCTGACTCACTTCGCAAGTGTTATGACCGCTTAGGGCCTGACCAGCGCATGCTGCTGGAATACAAGTTCTTCGAGCCAGCCTTCTACTCAACCGATGTTCCTGACTGGGGTACTTCTTATGTCCACTGCCTCGAACTTGGCGAGAAGGCATCAGTCTGCGTCGATACCGGCCACCATGCGCCAGGCACAAATATCGAATACATCGTTGCATTCCTACTTCGCAAGAAGCGCCTAGGCGCATTCGACTTTAACTCACGCTTCTACGCCGATGATGATTTGATCGTGGGAGCTGCAGATCCATTCCAGCTCTTCCGCATCATGCACGAGGTAAATCAGAATGGTGGCTTTGATGTCGGAACACCTGTCTCTTATGTGCTCGATCAATGCCACAACATTGAGCCAAAGATCCCTGCACAGATTCGCTCAATTACAAACGTTCAAGAAGCAGTTGCAAAGGCGCTCCTTGTAGATCATGCAGCGCTGAAGAAGGCGCAGCAGGCAGGAGACGTTCTTGGTGGCAATGACATTTTGATGAATGCATACAACACAGATGTGCGAGGACTTCTTGACGAGCTTCGTAGCGAGATTGGTGTGGAAGCTGATCCAAAGAGCGCATATGCACGTAGTGGTTACGCCGAAAAGATTGCAGCAGAACGAGTTGGCGGAGCACAGGCCGGATGGGGAGCATAATGTCGACACCGAAGGTCGTAAAAGAACTTCTGGAGCGCAGTAACCGTTTAGGTTCAGAGCCACGTTTTACCAACTATGCCGGTGGAAATACTTCGGCAAAGGGTTCTGTTCCCAATCCTGCAACAGGTGAAGAGACAACGGTGCTCTGGGTTAAGGGCTCTGGCGGAGACCTCGGCACGCTCACTGAGCCAGGGCTAGCAGCGCTTGAGTTAGAGAAATTTAAGGCGCTCAAGAACGTTTATCGCGGCGTTGAACATGAAGATGAGATGGTCGCACTCTTTGATTACTGCCGCTTTGGCACATCAGGGGCTGCTCCAAGTATCGATACAACGATGCACGGCCTCGTTCCTTTTGATCATGTCGATCATCTTCATCCAGATTCGATTATCGCTCTTGCTACCTCTATCGATGGCGAGAAGTTAACTCGTGAATGTTTTGGCGATGAAATTCTCTGGGTCGATTGGCGTCGCCCTGGATTCCAACTTGGTTTAGATATGGCAAAGATCGCTACTGAAAATCCAAAGGCTAAGGGTTGCATTCTTGGTGGGCATGGACTCACAACATGGGGCGCATCAAGTAAAGAGTGCGAAGAGCGCTCGATTGATGCCATCACCAAGGCTGAAGAATTTATCAAGGCCAAAGGCAAGAAGAATCCATTCGGCGCAGCTGTTGCAAAGTACAAGCCACTCGATGCAGCTGCTCGCACGGCCCGCGCTGCAGAACTAGCACCTCACTTACGTGGTGTGGCATCTCGCGATGTTCGTATGGTTGGCCACTTCACTGATGCCGATGTAGTTCTCGACTTTACCCAAAGTGCTGAGCTCTTTAGGTTGGCATCCCTTGGTACATCTTGTCCAGATCACTTCTTGCGGACAAAGATTTCGCCGATGGTGCTCGATACAGCGCCAGATGCGCCTCTTGAAGAAGTCTTGGCACGCGTCGCCGAACTCCATGAAAAGTACCGCGAAACATATGCTGCTTACTACACACGTCACGCCACTAAAGATTCACCTGCAATGCGTGGCGCTGATCCAGCTATCATCTTGGTGCCAGGAATCGGCATGTTCTCGTACGGTAAAGATAAGCAGACTGCACGCGTTGCCAGCGAGTTCTATATCAACGCCATCAATGTGATGCGCGGTGCCGAAGCCCTTTCAACTTATGCCCCAATCGCAGAATCTGAAAAGTTCCGCATCGAATACTGGGACTTAGAAGAAGCCAAACTTAAGCGCGCTCCTAAGCCAAAACCACTTGCTAGCCGCATCGCTCTCGTTACAGGTGCTGCATCAGGTCTAGGAAAAGCCACGGCGCTACGACTTGCAGCAGAAGGTGCCTGTGTAGTTGTGGCAGATCGCGATAAGGAAGGCGCAGTTGCTGTTGCTGCTGAGATTGGTAATTCAGATAAGGCGATTGGTATCGCTATGGATGTCACCGATGAAGGCGCTATCGCTGCAGCAATTGCTGCTGCCAACTTAGCATTCGGCGGAATCGATATCGTCATCAACAACGCTGGAATCTCGATTAGCAAATCACTTATTGAGACAACTGTGCAAGATTGGGATCTGCAGCATGACATCATGGCGCGCGGATCCTTCTTGGTTTCACGCGAAGCTACTAAGGCGATGTTTGCTCAGAAGTTAGGCGGAGATATCGTCTACATCTCTTCTAAGAACTCAGTCTTTGCCGGTCCCAATAACATCGGTTACGGCTCTACCAAGGCAGATCAGGCCCACCAAGTGCGCTTACTTGCTGCAGAGCTTGGCGAACACGGTATCCGCGTCAATGGCATCAATCCTGATGGCGTTGTTAAGGGTTCAGGAATCTTCTCATCAGGTTGGGGCGCTAATCGCGCAGCTGTCTATGGCGTTGAAGAATCTAAACTCGGTGAGTTCTATGCCAAGCGAACTATCTTGAAGAAGGAAGTTCTACCAGAACATATTGCAGCAGCTGTCTTTGTACTGCTCAGCGGAGAACTTTCACTCACAACCGGGCTACATATCCCGGTTGATGGCGGAGTATCAGCAGCCTTCTTGCGATAAACCACCATGAAGTTCTGTGCAGCAATCGATCTCGGCGCTTCTAGCGGGCGTGTAGCTGTGGGCTCTCTTGAATCAGGATCTCTAGTGATTCAAGAAGTCCATCGCTTTAAACATGAAGCGAGAGAGTTTGAAGATCGTGGACTGCGCTGGGAATGGCCCAAGATTGTTGATGAGGTAAAGATTGGGCTGCTGAAGGCGCAAGAGCTCGGTGAAATCATCTCTATCGGCATCGATACCTGGGCGGTGGATTACGGTCTACTTGATGCCCAAGGTGAGTTGATTGAGGACCCTTATTGTTACCGTGATTCGCGCACCGATGGCTTGATGCAATCAATTTCAGATTCACTTGGGGCCGATTGGATTTATAGCCGAACCGGAATCCAATTTATCTTTTTCAATACCGCCTACCAGCTTCACGCAGCGCGTAATACGCCCGCAATTGAAAGCGCCTCAACCTTCTTGATGCTCCCTGATCTTCTCAACTATGTGTTGTCCGGAGCTAAGAGCAATGACATTACCAATGCATCGTCTACACAGCTGCTTAATGCTCATTCGCAAGAGTGGGATTGGGAGCTCATCGATAAGCTAGAGATTCCTCGCAGCATCTTCCCCGCTCTTCATAAGCCAGGTACCAAAGTTGGCCAGATCAATGGCCATGGCAGCCTCGATGGCATCGCTGTTGTCGCAGTAGGTTCACATGACACAGCATCTGCAGTTGCTGGGGTGCCACTTCGTCCTACAAAAGATTCAGCATATATTTCTAGTGGTACTTGGTCGCTAGTCGGTTTAGAGCTTGATGAGCCAGTAACAGATGCGAAAGCGCTTTCATACAACATCACCAATGAGGCAGGCGTTGCCGACCGAATTCGTTTTATCAAGAATGTTTCAGGGATGTGGTTACTCGAAGAATCACTGCGCTACTGGAAATCACAGGGCATAGCTCTTACCGCGGCGGATTTAGCCCGTGACGCAAGCTTGCTTAGCCGTAATCAGATTATCGATACAAACGATCCCCGCTTTGCCAAGCCAGGTGCGATGCCAGAACGTATCGCTGAGTACTGCCGCGAGACGGGGCAAGAAGTTCCTGAGACTCCAGCCGAATTTGCTCGCTGCATCTTCGACAGTTTGGCGCATGCATATGCGCAATCACTGCGCCAACTAGAGGATGCAGCCAACGTCAAGGTGCGAGAGATCAACATTGTTGGCGGTGGTTCATCCAACGCGCTCCTCAATCAATTAACAGCAGATGCCACCGGTCTACCAGTTATTGCCGGCCCCGTCGAAGCAACTGTATTAGGAAATCTGATCATCCAGATGATGAGCGCTGGCTGGATTGAAAGCCTTGAAGCAGGCCGGACCTTGATTGCCGAATCAAGTAATCGTAAAACTTTTCAACCACAAACTGTCGGGAGCTAAAGCATGCGCCATTCTGAACTCACACCCATTCATGGCTGCGATGTAAAGGTCTCACGGCTCAGCCTAGGTACAGCGCCACTCGGTGGCCTCTTTAAGAAAGTTGCCGAATCTGAAAGTGATGCAGTTATTCACGAAGCCCTCGATTCTGGAATCGCTTATATCGATACAGCGCCGCTCTATGGATATGGTGTTGGTGAAGTTCGAGTTGGGCGTGGAATTAAGGGACATCCGAAACAACCAGCAATCTCTACCAAGGTGGGGCGCTTGCTACGCCCCGGAAAAAATACTGAACACGATAAGTTTCCAGATTCTGATCCCAACACTGAAATCTACTTTGATTACACTGCTGCCGGAATCCGCCGTTCATTGGAAGAGAGTCTGCAGCGTTTAGGGCGTAACTCAATTGAAATCGTCTACATTCATGATGCTGACAACTGGGTATCTGATGCAATTAACGTTGTATACCCAGAACTTCACAAGATGCGTGAAGAAGGCCTCCTTAAGGCAATTGGAATTGGAATGAATTGGTGTCCGACCTCTGTATCAATTATGAAAGATACCGACCTCAATATCGCTCTCATCGCGGGTCGCTTCACGCTTCTTGATCAGAGTGCGCAGGATGAGCTCTATCCTCTTGCCTTGAAGAAGAAGGTATCCATCATCGCAGCCGGCGTCTTTAATTCTGGCGTATTGGCTAATCCAGTCGATGGCGCACACTATGACTACGAACCTGCTTCACAAGAAATTCTCTCCAAGGCGCGCGCAATCGGAAAGTATCTAGAGCGCTACGACGTTTCGTTGCCAGCTGCAGCGCTTCAGTTTCCATTGCGTCATCCAGCGGTTGCATCTGTTCTTACGGGCGCAGGTTCCTTGAGCGAGCTACGCGCAAATATCGAATCTTTTGATGCCGAACTTCCGGCAGAGCTTTGGGGCGATATGGAAGCAGCTGGCTTGATTTCCCCGCTTAACATCTAGTCAAAACTAGATTGTCTGAGAGACCATCTCGCCAATACCTTCAATACCAGTCACAACCTTCTGACCGCGTTGTAGGTACTTAGTTGGCTTAAAGCCCATTCCAACACCTTCTGGAGTTCCGGTATTGATGATGTCGCCAGGGAATAGCTCCATAAATTGGCTGACATA
Organism: uncultured Candidatus Planktophila sp.; assembly: GCA_964533845.1. Lineage (GTDB taxonomy): Bacteria > Actinomycetota > Actinomycetes > Nanopelagicales > Nanopelagicaceae > Planktophila. The sequence continues at coordinate 3,495 of CAZHPQ010000007.1, read as the reverse complement.
CCAAACGATGTGATCGATGCCGAAGATGAGATCGCTAGTGCGAGAATCTTGGCGCTTTTCGCCATCAACAGTGCAGTACAGGCGAACATCGTCTGGATTAAATTCATCGCTTGTGACGATTACTGGTCCCATTGGATTAAAGGTTGGGAATGACTTTCCCTTTACCCATTGCCCAGCACGTTCAATCTGCCAGTGACGTTCGCTGACGTCTTGGCTGATGCTGTAACCCAAGATATGTGAGCGCGCCTCTGATTCTGATTTGAGATAGAGCGCGCGCTTGCCGATAACGATGCTGAGTTCAACTTCATAATCTGTTGCAGTTGAGTTAGGTGGAACTGCAATCTCATCGTTTGGTCCAATGAGGCAATCTGGCGCTTTCATAAACACTACTGGCTCAGGTGGTGGCGTCATTCCTGATTCAACGGCATGACGGGCATAGTTAAGTCCGATACAGATCAACTTGGTTGGGCGCGCAACAGGGCTGCCGATTCGTAAACCTGCAATATCAAATGGAGCGAGGGCAGAAAGATCTGCACTCTTGACCTTTTCAAAGGCTCCGGCAACGAGCTCATCGCGATTCCAGTCCTTAATCAGGTGATCTACGTAGACTGCTTGAGACTCGTTGACCATAACTGCTGGACGCTCTGAACCTATTTGACCGAATCTCGCTATTTTCATAACCATAGATTAGCGCAATGCTCATAAGATTCATATATGAAGATTGTGATTGTCCCCGATTCATTTAAGGGAAGCGCATCATCTTTAGAGGTTGCACAGTGGATTGAAAATGGAATTCTTTCTGTGGTCCCAGATTGTGAAACGATCAAAATTGCTATCGGTGATGGTGGCGAAGGAACGTTAGACGCAGTTATCAGCGCTGGCTTCAACCCGATTGAAGTTGCGGTCACAGGGCCCACTAATAAAACAGTTCAATCAAAATTCGGTATGCGCGATTCCACCGCTCTTGTTGAACTGGCGCAAGCTTCGGGGCTATCTCAACTTCCTGAGAAGAAGTTAGAGCCGCTTATTGCAACCTCGTACGGAACCGGTGAACTCATTAAGGCTGCGCTCGACCATGGCGCAAAAAAGATAATTCTCGCCGTTGGTGGTTCAGCATGTACCGATGCTGGCGCAGGCGCGCTACAGGCACTTGGCGCCAAGTTACTGGATGCTCAAGGGGGCGAGATTGCACACGGTGGAGCAGCGTTGCAAGGGTGCCAGCAGATAGATCTTTCAACGCTAGATTCACGAATTGCTGGGGTTGAATTTGTTCTGGCTAGCGACGTTACAAATCCCCTACTTGGGGTACATGGTGCAGCTCACGTTTATGCGCCACAGAAAGGTGCAACTGCAGCAGATGTTGAGACGCTTGAACGTGCTCTTACACACTTCGCACAGATTGCCGGAAGCGCGCATATCAATACACCGGGTGCAGGTGCTGCAGGTGGATTTGGTTATATGGCGCTCACATTTCTTAACGCAGAAGCCAGAAGCGGCATTGAGATGGTTCTTGACCTCGTGCACTTTGAAAAGCATCTTGCTGGCGCTGATTTAGTCATTACAGGTGAGGGAAAGTTTGATTCACAGAGTCTGAGCGGTAAGGCGCCCATCGGAATTTTAGAGATTGCATCAAAGCGCTCAGTGCCAGTTGCACTCATTTGTGGTCAAGCCTCGTTGAACAGTTCAGATGAAATAGTTAAGAAATTTCACTCAATCTCAGCGCTACATACATTTGAGTCAGATATTGAAAAATGCATTCACCAACCTGGTCCAATTATCGAGAAAATTGCAGCAAGCATTGCCAAGGCAGTTACTTCTTAAATATCCTTCTGCTCTACATCGTTAAGGGAGAGCCACGTGTCAGAGAACAAAGTTAGCTACGCCGGTCAGGTTGTTGTCATTACCGGTGCAGCCCGTGGCATTGGAGCCGCTACTGCACGTTTAGTTGCGGAGCGCGGTGGAAAAGTCTTCGCGCTCGATATTGCTCGTGACGGTCTGACTTCGCTCCAAAAAGAGTTATCTCTTCCAGATAGCCAAGTTGCCACCATCGATCTTGGCAGTCAATCATCTGTGAAAGAGAATATCGATGCCATCTTTAAACTCACAGGCCGCATCGATGCGTTGATAAACACTGCAGGCGTCGTCGGCCCAACCAATGTGAAGGTAGAAGATGTGAAATGGGAAGATTTCGAATCTACTGTCCGCATCAACCTCTTCGGAACAGTCTGGCTCACTCAAGCAGTTGTGCCTTATATGAAGAAGGCTAAGTACGGGCGAATTGCTCACGTGGCATCTATCGCTGGCAAAGAAGGTAACCCAGGCATGACGCCTTACAACGTCTCTAAGTCAGGAATGATTGGCTTTGTTAAGGGCGTAGCTAAAGAGATTGCACCCGATGGAATCACTATCAACTCACTAGCACCTGCCGTTATCCGCACTCCGATGAATGCCGATACCAGTGATGAAACTTTGAAATACATGATTTCGCGAATCCCAATGGGCCGCGTTGGAGAAGCAGAAGAAGTCGCCGAGATCTTGGCCTTTATGGGATCTAGCGCTTGTTCATTTACGACAGGCTTTACCTTTGATGCATCAGGTGGACGAGCTACTTACTAGCCTTCGTCAATCATCTCTGCATAAATTTGCGAGCGGTAGCTCACGCCGAGATCTTTGAAGATCTTCTTCAAATCTGACTTCACGGTATTCACGCTGATGCCTTGGGCATCTGCAATCTCTTGATTATTGAGTCCTTTAATTACAAGATTGACAGTTTCGCGGTGGCGATCATTCAGTGATTCAATTTTGCGCTTCATTGAAGTCGTAGGAGGCTCAAGCGATACAGCCTTTTTATCACGAGCCTTATCAAGGTAGGTTTCAAAGAGGCGACCAAGAGATCGAAGTAGCTCAATATCTCGGCTCTTTCCTGCACCGGGTGTTCCGAAGGCAAGAGATAAGCAATAGCTTGAATCTTTATTCCAATGAATTGGCTGGCAGAGAATCTCTTCAATACCAAGTTTCTCTCTAAAGAGTGCGCTCTGTGGGTACTTCTCTAACCATGCCTCTTTGCTAGGCAGGTAAACATCTTCGCCAGAATTAAGGCAATCTATAGTTGGAAACTGCGTTGTTGTGCGTAGCCAGCTCAAGCCGACTAAAGATTCTTGGTCTAGCCCCGAGCTGGCGAGAATAAAGAGATCGCCCGTTGAAGTCTTTTCAGTCAGCGCAACATAGACAGCATTATCTTCAGCCAAAACCTTCTTATGCAGATTGCTAAGAATCTCTTGCAAATCAGAAGGCGCGCCGAGTAGGTATCCGGCAAAGTCTTCAACTCTCTTCACAGACTTATCATCCTCTGTACTTGATGAACAATTCAAAATTATTGAAGGTCAATTCCTTAATAGTTGATGTGAGAAATCCACAGTAGCCCCGACGGGATTCGAACCCGCGTAGCTGGCTTGAGAAGCCAGAGTCCTAGGCCGCTAGACGACGGGGCCCTAG
>CAZHPQ010000006.1:0-32521 GCA_964533845.1 uncultured Candidatus Planktophila sp. | reverse complement strand
ACCCTGAAGACTTCTCTAAACGCGCCAAAGAATCTATGGCAAAACATGTAGAAGCGATGGTCAACTTCCAAGACAAGGGCGCAGTTGTATTTGATTACGGAAATTCCATCCGTGATGAAGCTCGACAAGGTGGTTACCAACGCGCATTTGAGTTCCCTGGCTTTATCCCTGCATATATTCGCCCTCTCTTCTGCGAAGGTAAGGGTCCATTTAGATGGGTTGCCCTCTCGGGAGATCCGAAAGATATTCACCGTACCGACCAAGCCGTCTTAGATCTCTTTCCTGACAATAAACATCTGCACCGATGGATTCGTATGGCACAAGATCGTGTGGAATTTGAGGGTCTCCCTGCACGAATCTGTTGGCTCGGTTACGGTGAACGTGACAAGGCTGGGTTGAAATTCAATGACATGGTTGCCAGTGGCGAAGTAAGCGCTCCTATTGTTATCGGGCGCGATCACTTAGATTGTGGAAGCGTCGCATCTCCTTACCGCGAATCAGAAGCTATGTATGACGGCTCTGACGCAATTGCAGATTGGCCACTTCTCAACGCCATGATCAATATTTCATCTGGAGCATCTTGGGTTTCAATCCATCACGGTGGCGGCGTTGGTATTGGTCGCTCTATTCACGCAGGTCAAGTCAGCGTGGCCGATGGAACTCCACTAGCAGCGCAGAAGTTGGAGCGGGTACTTACCAACGATCCTGGCATGGGTGTCATTCGCCATTGCGATGCCGGCTATGCGCATGCGCAAGAAGTTGCGATTGAAAAAGGCGTTCACGTTCCTATGATGAACGGGGTTACCGGTCGGTGAGTTCTGTTGCACTCACCAACATCGCAACGTTGGTCACTAACTCCGCAGAACTTGGGGAAGGTCTTCTCGGCTTATGCCAGGGAAAGACACTTGTACTCGAAGATGGAAGAGTCGCAGCAATTTCTGATCGAGCTCCTGAAGGGGTCGATGAGGAAATTGATTGCTCAGGCAAAACAGTAATTCCTGGCTTTGTTGATTCACACACCCACCTAGTTTTTTTCGGAGATCGCAGCGCCGAATTCGCAGCCCGTTCTCGCGGAGAGAAATACTCTGCAGGTGGTATCAAATCTACGGTCGCTGCAACAAGAGCTGCAACGAACGCTGATCTGTCCAAAAACGCGCAAACACTTCTTGATGAAGCTCTCTCACAGGGCACTACAACTGTTGAGATTAAGACTGGCTATGGCCTTACGCTTCACGATGAGCTCCGCTCGTTAGATGTGGCAAGTGCTTTTACAGATGAAACCACATTGCTCGCCGCACATGTAATCCCGGATGAGTACGTGAACAACCCTGACAGTTATGTTGATTTGATTATTAAGGAAATTATTCCAGCGTCATCGGCTAAGTGGATCGATGTTTTCTGTGATGCAGGAGCGTTCTCACCGGAGCAGACTCGCGCAATCTTGCTTGCCGGCAAAGGTGCAGGAATGTTGCCTCGAATCCATGCAAACCAATTAAGTCGCACAACAGCTGTTTCTTTGGCGATTGAAATGGACGCTGCTTCTGCCGATCACCTAAGCATGTGTACAGATGATGATATTGAAGCCCTCGCAGCCAGTACGACAGTTGCCACACTTCTTCCAGGTGCGGAATTTTCTACGCAACATGAGGGAAAGTTGGGCCGTAGATTTCTCGACGCACATGCACAAGTCGCAATTGCAACTGATTGCAATCCAGGATCTAGCTTCACGTCCTCCATGCCATTTTGCATCGCAGCAGCTGTCAGCTTGTTGGGTTTTACCGTTGAAGAAGCTGTACATGCCGCAACTGCCGGAGGAGCGGCTGCTCTTCGCCGCAGGGACATCGGTAACCTCGCTATCGGTTCACGCGCTGATATAGCAATCTTGAAAACACCTTCATACATCCATCTGGCTTATCGCCCCGGAGCACATTTAATCGAGACAACACTCAAATCAGGAAGAAAAGTGAAGACATGGCAGAAGTAATAATCTCGACCCACGGAACGACCTTTGCAGATGTCGTTGCTATTGCACGAGATGGTGCTCAGGTGGTCTTATCTCAAGAGTCTCTTGCGGCTATGCAGAAGTCGCGCGATCATGTTGAAGCTCTCGCTGCCAGCGATACACCTGTCTATGGAATCTCTACCGGTTTCGGAGCTCTTGCCAATCGTCACGTTTCGACAGACCTTCGTACTCAACTCCAACGTTCTTTGATTCGTTCCCATGCCGCAGGCGTGGGTGCACCTGTCGAAGTTGAAGTCGTTCGCGCTTTGATGGCTCTACGCCTGAAAACTTTAGCCTCAGGCAGAACTGGTGTTCGTCCGGTTGTTGCCCAAACTATGGCTGCAATTCTCAACGCGGGAATCACTCCGTTGGTACGCGAATTTGGTTCACTCGGCTGCAGTGGTGATCTAGCCCCGCTTGCACATTGCGCCCTCGTTCTCATGGGTGAGGGCGAAGCGGTGAATCGAGATGGCGTCGCAAAGCCCGTTGCTCAGTTGTTAAAGGAAGCTGGAATCGATCCAGTGCAACTAGCTGAGAAGGAGGGCCTTGCGCTAATCAACGGCACTGATGGGATGCTCGGCATGCTGATTCTTGCCATTCATGATCTTCGCAACTTAGTTGATAGCGCAGATGTCGTTGCTGCCATGAGCGTCGAAGGTTTGCTCGGTACAGATCGCGTCTTCATTCCTGAACTTCACGCTCCCCTTCGTTCGCATCCAGGGCAAGCCACTAGCGCTGCTCGGATGTTGGCGACCCTTGCTGGTTCAGGAATCGTTGCTTCTCATCTACATAATGATGATCGCGTTCAAGATGCGTATTCACTTCGCTGTGCCCCACAAGTAGCTGGCGCGGTCCGCGACACCATTGAATACGCAGCAACAGTTGCCGAACGTGAACTTTCTGCAGTCATTGATAACCCAGTTGTTCTAGAAGATGGTCGTATCTCTTCGAACGGAAATTTCCACGGTGCACCTGTCGCCTACGTGCTCGATTTCCTAGCTATTGCAGTTGCAGATCTAGGAAGCATTGCTGAGAGAAGAACAGATAGAGCGCTAGATAAGAATCGCAACGCTGGGTTGCCCCCATTCCTCGCCGATGACCCAGGTGTTGATTCTGGTCTCATGATTGCGCAATACACACAAGCAGCCCTCGTCAGCGAGAACAAGCGTTTAGCTTCACCAGCAAGCGTTGATTCCATACCTTCATCGGCGATGCAAGAAGATCACGTATCGATGGGATGGTCTGCTGCCCGTAAATTGCGTACTGCGATTTCAAACCTGAACCACATCATCGCTATCGAATTAGTCACTGCAGCGCGCGCCATAGAACTTCGTGCGCCGCTTACCCCAAGCCCAGTTTCTGCAAAAATAATTTCAGCGCTACGACAGAGCGTTGCCGGACCTGGTCCGGATCGATACCTCTCGCCTGAATTGATTGCGGCTAGCGAATTTGTATCGTCAGGAAAAGTTATGAATGGGCTTCGATAAAAAGTCGTGAGTTCTCGAAGATGATCTCTTGGTCATAATCGAGCGTTGCCACGTGATAGCTATTTACCAGTTCGATCCGTTGTTTTTCACGTGAACCAACGCCCTTCATGACAATCTCTGTATTTGTCACAGGAAGGGTGTGGTCATCAACGCTATGAAAGAGCAACATCGGCGCTGTGACATCGTGCAGACGCTTACGTGTGTAATAAAGCATCTTGAGCAATTGGTAGACGCCCACTGCAGGTAGCGCGTCATATCCGTACTCGGTGATTCCTGGACGCTTAATGTCATCGCCAACCGAGTCACGCATCTTCTGGAATCTAGATATCACCCAGGCTAATTGATGTGGCACAAACTTCACATGAATCATCGGATTGACCAGAATGATTCCGGCCAAGTCCTTTGAGTACCGAGTAGCGATATTGAGAGTTGTTCCACCACCCATTGAAAGTCCGCAGATAAAGACTTTGCGACAGGTGCGCAGAAGTTCTTGTAAATCACTCTCAACTTTGGCTGGCCACTCTTGCCACTTAACTAAGTTCAAATCGTGTGGTGTTGTTCCGTGTCCAGGAAGAAGAGGAACTTTGACTGTATACCCCCGCTGATTGAGGTATTCGGCCCATGGGCGCATGGATGCCGGTGAACCGGTAAATCCATGAACAAGCAAGATGCCTATTTCTTTATTTACTCCACTTCCCTGAGCAAACCAATCAGCCAAGAGCCCTTCGGGTGCGCCTTCAACTGCCATGACTGCAGAGTATTACGTCTGACATGTCGGAGCAATCATCTAGAGTAAACACGTGATGAAAGAAGATGAGAGCAAGCCTTGGCAATCTACTCTTCAAGATTTTGGTCGCGCACTTCACGAAACAACTTTTGTCGTTATTGATTTAGAAACTACCGGTGGCGCACCACATTTGGGAGCTGCAATTACTGAAATTGGTGCCATCAAATCACGCGGCGGCGAGGTACTCGGAGAATTCAAGACCTTCGTCGATCCTGGACATCTCGTGCCTGTCTACATCACTGAACTAACTGGAATCACCGATGAGATGCTCTTTCAATCGCCCAAGATAGAGCTCTTATTGCCACAACTCTTTGAGTTTTTAGGCGCCCCAGAGGAGACCGTTCTGGTTGCGCAGAACGCGCCTTTTGATCTCTCATTCCTAACATTTGCCACAAGAGAATCCGGGCTCAGGTGGCCTGCCTATCCAGTACTAGATACCGCGATTATCGCCCGCAAAGTTCTCACCCGCGATGAAGTTCCAAACTGCAGGCTCTCAACTTTGGCGGAATTTTTTGGAACGCAAACTACTCCCAACCATCGCGCCTTGGATGATGCCCGTGCCACTCTGGATGTTTTTCACGGATTGCTCGAGAGGCTTGGAACCTTTGATATCTACACACTTGAAGAACTTCTAAATTTCAGTAAGCGTTCTAAGAAGCCGAAATCTCCTGAGTCAAAGCAGCCCATCGATTAAGTAGGTCAGTCGCAGCCCCTGAATCAACTGCGGCGGTAGCTCTGGCTAATCCATCGCTTAAGCGAGTTCGAATATCTTGGTTGAAGTTGCCCTCGAAAGCGGCAATCGCTGCTGCTGCATTAAGCAACACCGCATCTCGCGGCGCACCACGTTCGCCCTTGAATATCGCTCTGCTGATCTCGGCATTCTCTGCAGCATCTCCCCCAACAATTGCGTCCAGTGGTGCATTCTGAATTCCAAAATCTTTGGCATCAATTCGATCGCTCTTGATTTCACCCTCGCCAATAATCAATACAGAAGTTGTCGTGGCAAGTGTTATCTCATCGAGCCCATCATCTCCGCGGAATACAAAGCCATCACAACCTTTGGCGGCGAGCACTTGCGCCATCACCAGATGCATCCGCTCGTTTGCTACTCCAATGGCTGCGGCTTTTGGCTGAGCAGGATTTGCAAGTGGCCCCAAGATATTGAAGACGGTTGGCACTCCCAGCTCTTTACGTGCCGGGGCAGCAAAGCGCATTGCCGGATGAAAAACTGGCGCAAAGCAAAATCCAATACCTAGTTCGCCGACAGTGCGTTCCACGCCCTTGCCATCTAGGCCAGCAACGACGCCGAGCGCTTCCAGAAAATCAGATGCCCCTGAACGAGATGAGACGGCACGATTACCGTGTTTGACGACCCGGGCTCCTGCAGCGGCTGCGATGATTGCCGCAGTTGTTGAGATATTGATCGTATGTGCCCCATCGCCACCAGTGCCGACTGTGTCTACTGCTCTGTCGGTTATGGAGATAGGAGCCGAGTGTTGGTACATCTCAGTAACGAGCGCACTTACCTCCTCGGCAGTTTCACCTTTGGCTTTGAGTGCAAGTAAGAAGCTCTTGATATTTTCAATATCTGCATCTCCTTGAAGAATTTCGCGCGCCACAGATTGGATTTCATCGGCCTCCAGATCCAGGCCAGAACTTAACTTAGCGAGAGTCTTTACCCACAAATCTCGAGACTCAGTCATGAAAAACTCTGACTAAACAGTGGCAATAGTGCGAGAACGAAGTAAATCAGCGACTGTGTGAGCAAGGGTAAAAGGGTCTACGGGATGAAGAACATTGGCCTCAGCGCGAGACCATGCGGCCAACCACGCATCTTCTTTGCGACCGGTAATCACCATAACTGGCGGGCAGTTGAAGACTTCATCCTTGAGTTGGCGAGCCATGCCGATGCCGCCTTCAGGAACTGCTTCTCCATCAAGGATAAAGAGATCGATGGGTGAATCATTACCTGGCTTCTTTGCATCGACGAAGAGTCGAAGCGCCGCCCCGGTCGCAAATTGATGGATGACATGTTCTGCCATATCTGGAGCGACTCGGGTGCCAAGGGCAGAGATAACCGCTTCCCGGACAGTGACGTCATCTGAGTACAGGACTATCGAGTATTTGCGCTCTCTTGGCTGTGACATGAAGCAAAGTCTAACCATCTCGAGGCGCCAATTTGGAGCTCACTTTTGCCTACCAACGCGTGACCCTTTTCACCTCGAATAGGAGGCAAATCCCGCGTATCTCGGGGCTCCTAAATAGGTTTGCACGAGCCTTTTCGGGAATAATGCCACCCATGACAAGTGCGAGCGTGAGCGATCATCACAAGATAACCCGCCCCAATATGGTGGCGGTCGGAACAATTGTCTGGCTCTCCAGCGAACTTATGTTCTTCGCAGCTCTCTTTGCAATGTACTTCACCACTCGCGCAGTACAAGGTCCAGAAATCTGGAGCGAATCAACAGCGTTTCTCAACATTCCATTCGCTGCTTTCAATACGACAATCCTCGTACTCTCATCTGTAACGTGCCAGTTCGGCGTATTCGCAGCAGAGCGTTACCAAGCGCGCCGTACCGGTTCGCTCCTTAAGGTTTCGACTTGGGGAATGCGTGAATGGTTCTCACTCACTTTCTTGATGGGCGCCTTCTTTATCGCAGGTCAGATTTACGAATACGCATTCCTAGTTACTGAAGGAATGTCACTCTCTACCAACGCATATACCTCAGTCTTCTACCTAGCAACCGGCTTCCACGGTCTACACGTGACGGGTGGTTTGATTGCCTTCCTGATTGTGATGATTCGTGTGGCTAAGGCTCGTCGCTTTACTCAAGGCCAAGCAACCACCGCAATTGTTGTTTCGTACTACTGGCACTTTGTTGACGTTGTATGGATCGCCCTCTTTGCAGCAATTTACCTCATCCAATAATTTTCAATCGAAAGGAAAACAGTGAAGCGTCTATCGCGTCTACGCAGACATCGTGCGGCAGGGCCAATTCTCTTGATCTTCGCACTCTTCACCATCGGCACAACCTTCCAAGTTGCTAGTGCAGTCAATCAGGAGAATGCCACTGTTCAATCTCGATCTGCTGTTATTGAAGAAGGTAAAGAAATCTTCTTGCGTGGATGCTCTTCTTGCCACGGGCTTAACGCTGAAGGCCAGGAAATTGCACCATCACTTATTGGTGTAGGCGCTGCCTCTGTAGATTTCCAGGTGGGAACTGGCCGCATGCCTATGGCAGATATGAGCCAGCAGGCGATGCGTAAAGCGCCTGTCTATTCACCTGCAGAAGTACACGCACTTGCAACCTACGTTGCATCCCTTGCTCCTGGACCGGCAGTTCCTGGTGATGAACTTTTGAATTACGAACGCGATGGATCTGTTGCAGAAGGCGGGCAGCTCTTCCGTACCAACTGCGCAATGTGCCATAACTTTGCAGGACAAGGTGGAGCGCTGACGCAAGGTAAGTACGCTCCAACCGTTATGGGCGTTGAGCCAAAGCACATTTATGAAGCGATGATTACTGGCCCACAAGCGATGCCAGTTTTCAGCGATAAAACTCTTACTCCTGAAGAGAAGCTCTCCATAATCAAGTGGATTAAATCTTCTGAGTCTGAACCACAACTTGGTGGAGTTGCGCTTGGTCGCTTAGGCCCAGTTACCGAGGGATTGCTTGTATGGACACTAGGAATCGGATTGCTCATTGGTGTAGCAGTCTGGTTAGCAGCGAAGGCGAGATAGTAGATGTCGAATTCAGAGTCACGAGAAGTTGAACTCATTAAAGATCCTGGGCTTCCTGCTCACGTCCATCGTAGAACTGATACCGACCCCGTTGCTGCAAAGCGTGCAGAACGTCAGGTAGCAATCCTCTTCTCACTCTCTGCACTCGGCACTCTCCTACTTATCTACTCCTTCATCTTTGTTAGCGATGAAACATTTATCTTTATCCCAATTATGGGTGAAACCAATGCGCATCAACTTGGTATCGGTCTCGGAATGGCTATCTCCCTCTTCTGCATTGGGGCTGGTGCAATTCATTGGGCTAAGACTCTGATGCCGGATGAAGAAGTTGTTGTGCAACGTCATGAGTTCCGCTCTGAAGATGAAGATCGCGCAGATTTTGTTGCAACCGTAAAAGAAGGGGCCGCAAATGCAGGGCTCGGAAGACGTCCGCTTATTAAGCGCACTCTTGGTGCAGCTCTCGGACTCTCAGGGCTTACACCCCTCTTACTTCTTCGCGATCTAGGTCCACTGCCAGGCGATGATTTAAAGAAAACCAACTGGAAAGCTGGAACACGTTTGGTTACCGACCCAGGCGATCGCCCAATCCGCCCTGAAGATCTCGAAATCGGCGCTGTTGCCCAGACTCAGCCTGAGTTTCCTGAAGGTAAGGAGCGTCACCTTGAAGATATCGCTAAAGATGCAGTTCTCTTAATTCGTATGCGCCCTGAAGAGTTTAATCTTGATAGCGAGAGACTTTCATGGACACATGAGGGAATCATCGCCTTCTCAAAGATATGTTCGCATATGGGTTGTGCGGTTGCTCTCTATGAACAGACAACTAAACATCTTCTTTGCCCATGTCATCAATCGACTTTCGATGTCACTCGTGCAGCCAAAGTTATCTTTGGCCCCGCAGCGCGACCTCTGCCACAATTAGCAATCACAGTGGACGCTGAAGGTTACTTAGTAGCGCAAGCGCCATTTTCTGAACCTGTAGGACCTAGCTTCTGGGGGCGTTTATCATGACAGCACGCGAAAGAATCGCCGGCAACGTTGCAGGATATGTTGACGACCGTACAGGTGGCGCAAAATGGATGAAGAAGAACCTCAAGAAGGTCTTCCCTGATCACTGGTCATTTCTACTCGGTGAAATCTGTCTGTACTCATTCATTATTCTCTTACTCTCAGGAACATTTCTGACTTTCTGGTTCGACCCTTCAATGCGTGAAGTTGTCTATGAAGGTGCTTACGAACCGCTTCAAGGCGTAAAGATGTCGGCAGCATATGCCTCAGCTCTTGAAATCTCCTTCGAAGTTCGTGGCGGTCTCTTGATGCGACAGATTCACCACTGGGCAGCGCTCATCTTTATGGTGGGAATCGTTGTTCACTTGATGCGCGTGTACTTCACAGGCGCATTCCGTAAGCCACGCGAGTTCAACTGGATCATCGGCGTCGGACTTCTTACTCTTGGAATCGTTGAAGGCTTCTTGGGTTACTCGCTTCCTGATGACTTGCTCTCTGGAACAGGAATCCGAATCGCTGAGGCAATCATTCAAGCGATCCCAGTAGTTGGTTCTTATCTTTCTTACTTCGCCTTCGGTGGCGCCTTCCCAGGGCTCGCCTTTATTCCGCGCATCTACGTAGTGCACGTTCTGATCTTGCCGGCAATATTCCTGGCGCTCATCACAGTGCACCTCATGCTCGTCTGGTACCAGAAGCACACTCAATTCCCTGGCCCAGGACGCACTGAGAAGAACGTTGTTGGTTACCCGTTGATGCCTGTCTACATGGCAAAAGCAGGCGGCTTCTTCTTTATCGTCTTCGGTGTTACCGCATTCTTAGGCGCTGTTGCTTCGATCAACCCCATTTGGTTATACGGCCCATATAACCCAGGACAGGTCTCTGCCGGTTCGCAGCCTGACTGGTACATGGGTTGGCTCGATGGATTGGTACGAATGGCCCCACCACTTGAAACTTACTTTTTCGGTTACACGATTTCCTGGAACATTCTTATTCCAGGTCTGATCTTGCCGGGAATCATGTTTACAGGACTTGCTCTCTACCCATTTATCGAGAGTTGGATCACCGGAGATAAGCGCGAGCACCACCTCCTTGATCGTCCTCGTAACGCTCCAAACCGCACTGCAATCGGTGCAATGGCGCTTACCTTCACTCTCGTCTCTTTGATTAACGGTGGAAATGACATCATCGCAACCCACTTTGATCTAACCATTAATCAAATGATGTGGTTCTCTCGCATCGGCATCATTGTTCTTCCACCGATTGCCTTTATCGTGACTAAGCGCCTCTGCCTATCGCTCCAACGCGCTGATCGCGACTTGGTATTGCATGGCCGCGAAACTGGTCGACTAGTCCGCATGCCAAATGGTGAGTTCGTGGAAGTACACGAGCCAATCAGCCCAGAGAAGGCGTGGCTACTTACATCTCACGAACAGCTTGCTCCTCTTGAGCTACCTGAAGTTGATGGCGCAGGCGTTCGTCGCCCAGCGGCGATTCGAAATAAGATTCGCAATCGAATTTCACGTGCTCATGCAGTTGCAGTCCCTAAGGCAACTGAGACTGAGCGCCGCGAACTAGAGGGCCATCACTAATTTCTTTGCGTTACACAGATAAGACTTACTTGCCTGTGTAATGGCCTGCAATTGAGCTGAATGCCTGATCCAGGATGGCAAAACCTTCGCGAAGTTCTGCTTCGCTCACATTGCATGGTGGGCAGATATGCATTCTGTTGTAATTGGTAAATGGCATCAGCCCTAACTTCTTGCATGCAGCAACTAGCTCGCCCATGGCAGCGCTTGTTCCCCCGTATGGCGCGAGCGGCTCGCGAGTCTGTCGGTCCTTTACAAGATCCAAAGCCCAGAAAGTTCCGCGTCCTCGGACTTCACCAATGACTTTATGTTTTGCCATCAACTCCTGAAGAAGTGGTTTGATCACTCGCTCGCCCATATCTGCAGCGTTCTCCACAATCTTCTCTTCGGCCATCACATCGAGAGTTGCCACAGCTGCAGCACATGCAAGTGGGTGCCCACTGTAGGTAAGTCCACCCGGGAAGACGCGATCATCGAAAGTCTTGGCGATCTCATCGCTAATGATGACTCCCCCAAGAGGCACATACCCGCTATTGACTCCCTTTGCAAAGACAATCAGATCTGGCTCGGCGGTGGAATGTTGGTAGGCAAACCATTTTCCAGTACGTCCGAAGCCGGCCATTACTTCATCGGCTATCCACTTAATGCCGTACTTATCGCAGAGCGCTCTTACTCCTTCTAGGTATCCAGCAGGAGGAAGCAGGACGCCAGCTGTGCCTACAACGGATTCGATAAGAATCGCTCCAATTGTTGCAGGGCCTTCAAAGATAATTACCTGCTCAAGATGTTCAAGTGCACGCTTGCACTCTTCTTCCTCTGTCGTTGCCCAGAAAGCCGAACGATAGAGATATGGGCCAAAGAAGTGCACGTGGCCGTAGGCATATTCATTGGGCCAACGTCGCGGATCGCCTGTTGCGGCAATCGCAGCCGAGGTGTTTCCGTGATAGCTGCGATAGAAAGAGAGAACTTTGTGGCGATTGGTGTGAAGGCGCACCATACGAATGGCATTTTCTACAGCATCTGCCCCGCCATTGGTGAAGAAGACTTTGTTGTGATGGGCACCGGCGCGTGCGGTGATGCGCTTTGCTGCCTCGCCTCTCGCCTCGTTTGCGTGTTGTGGCGCTACGGTTGTGAGCTGCTCTGCTTGTTCTTGAATCGCCTTGATTACTTTAGGGTGTTGAAAGCCGATATTGGTAAAGACCAATTGGCATGAAAAGTCTAAGTAACGCTTTCCGTCAAAGTCCCAGAAGTAACTGCCTTCTCCTCCTGCAACAGGAAGCGGTGCAATCTGTGATTGTGCACTCCAGGAGTGAAAGACATGGGCGCGGTCGGTGGCAAATACCTCTTTGCCGCGTTCTGGGTTGGCAGTTGGCTGTGTCATGGGCGCTATCTAATCACTTTTAACTTTGAATGACGAGGGCAACTCCGAGTGCAGTGAGAGCGATTCCAACTATTCCTATCGCTCCTACTTTCTCCTGGAATAGTACGTAGGCCTGAAGAACTGCCATCGGTGGAACGAGATAGAGCAGACTCGAGACTTTTGCTGCAGAACCGTGATTTAAAAGCCATAGTAGAAGAAGGATGGCAGCAATCGATGTCACAAGAACTGCCCAAGCCATCGTCCAGAAAGATGTGTGGGTTAACTCAAAGCGAGTTCTACCTCGAGCAATGGAAATCGCAAGCATCACGATACCGGCTAGAAAGAATTGATAGGTGGTTCCGATCATTAAAGGTATATCGCGACCCATCTTCTTCTGAAGTAAAGTGGCAATAGTGCTACCCGCTAGCGCGACGAAAAGTAGGGCGAGAGATTCAGCGGTAAACCCACTCGATCCGGTCAATTTTGGCAAGACAACGAGAACAACTCCCGCTAGCCCGAAGAAGAGTCCTGCAATCTGTTTTTTAGTTAGCGGTTCAGCCAATAGTCGAACTGCCAGAAGCGAGACCAGAATCGGTTGCATGCTGGTAATAACAGAAGATAAACCTGCAGGAGCGCCTAGTTCGATGGCATACCAAACTCCGCCTAAATAAAGACCGTGCAGAGATAAGCCAATTAGTACGGTGGCATAAATATCTTCTCGAGAGAGTTTGAGAGGCTGGCGCAGCGCCACGGTCAGTATGAAGAGAATTGCTCCAGCCAGTAGTAAGCGCAGCGCTAAGAAGAAGAGAGAGTCGCTATCTTCAAATCCATACTTGGCGACGACAAAGCCTGAGCTCCAGATGAGTGTGAATATCCAAGGAGCGGCTATTGCCAGCTTCTTCATAGGTGAGAGAAGGTCAGCCGATTAGTGCTGAGGTTCTGGTTTTTCGTACTCGGTAACCATTCCGATAATGCTAAGAACAAGTGCACCTAAAGCGATAAGTACGAGCCACCAACCGATGATGAGGCCAAGGCTAAGCGCTGTAGCGCTGAGAGCTACAGGAAGTGGCCACCATGAATGAGGGCTATAGAAACCAAGTTCGCCAGCATCATCTGCTATTTCAGCATCGTCATTATCTGAAGGAATAGCAACGCCAATTCGTTTCTGAGTAAACCAGAGATAGAAACCAACCATTCCGGCAAGGCAGGCAGCGAGAATCATTCCCGTGATGCCGACAGGTTCTCCGCCAACAGCCCAATAGATCACAGTCATGATCACATAAAAAACTGCAAGGAAGGTGAAGAGTTTCCAGTTAGCTTTCATGCTTAGTGACCTTCTGTCTTAATGTGTGGATGGTGGAGATCGAATGCCGGACGTTCTGAGCGAATGCGTGGCATAGATAAGAAGTTGTGGCGTGGAGGTGGGCACGATGTAGCCCATTCGAGAGATGAACCATAGCCCCATGGATCATCAACTTCGACCTTCGGAGACTTACGTGTAATCCAGACGTTGACGAAGAATGGAATCATCGAAAGCGCAAGGAGGAAGGAACCAACAGTTGAGATCATATTCATCTCAGTAAAGCCGTCGGTGGAAAGGTAATCCGCGTAACGACGCGGGAAGCCCTTAATTCCGAGCCAGTGCTGGATAAGGAAGGTGATATGGAAACCGAAGAAGAGAGTCCAGAAGTGAATCTTTCCAAGAGTTTCATTGAGCATACGTCCGGTGAACTTAGGCCACCAGAAGTAGAAGCCGGCGAACATCGCAAAGACCACGGTTCCAAAGAGAACGTAATGGAAGTGCGCTACAACGAAGTAGGACGCTGATACTGCGAAGTCCAGCGGTGGGGAGGCCAGAATGATTCCTGTAATTCCACCGAAGAGGAATGTCACAAGGAAGCCCATCACCCAGAGCATTGGAGTTTCAAAGGTGACGTGGCCTCGCCACATGGTTCCGATCCAGTTAAAGAATTTCACACCGGTTGGAACACCGATAAGGAATGTCATGAATGAGAAGAAGGGAAGGAGAACCTTGCCACTTGCAAACATGTGGTGCGCCCATACAGCTACGGAGAGCGCTGCAATTGCAATCGTTGCAGCGATAAGACCCTTGTAACCAAAGATTGGTTTACGGCTAAAGACTGGCAAGATTTCAGTTGCGATTCCGAAGAATGGCAGCGCCAAGATATAGACCTCGGGGTGGCCGAAGAACCAGAACAAGTGCTGCCAGAGCATCGCTCCGCCGTTAGCTGGATCAAAGATGTGAGTGCCAAAAAGTCGATCTGATTCAAGTCCAAGAAGTGCTGCAGCCAGCGGTGGGAAGGCAAGCAGAACAAGAATCGAGGTCAGCAATACGTTCCAAGAGAAGATCGACATACGGAACATCGTCATGCCGGGTGCGCGCATTGTGAAGATAGTCGTAATGAAGTTAACGCCACCAAGAATGGTTCCAAGACCTGAAATAGTCAGACCCATAACCCAAAGATCTCCACCAATTCCAGGTGAGTACGTTGAGTTGGCAAGAGGTGCATAAGCTGTCCAACCGAAGGAAGCTGCTCCTCCTGGAGTGAGAAATCCGATTGTCGCTTGGATTGAACCGAAGAAGTAGAGCCAGTAAGAGAGCATGTTGAGGCGAGGGAAAGCCACATCGGCTGCGCCAATCTGCAGCGGCATAATGACATTGGCAAAACCAACAAAGAGCGGCGTTGCAAACATCAGCAACATGATTGTTCCGTGCATCGTAAATACTTGGTTGTACTGCTCAACGCTCATGAACTGCATACCCGGACGGGTGAGCTCAGCGCGGATAAAGAGTGCAAGCACTCCACCGATGAGGAACCATGCAAAAGAAGTTGCTAGGTAGAGGTAACCAATACGCTTGTGGTCGGTTGAGGTAATGGTCTTAACAAATTGGCTTCCAAGAGAAGTCTTCTGAACTCCTTGGCGAGGCGCTGCAATCGTTGGACGTTCTGCAAATGTTGTCATGCCACGCTCGCCTTCAATGAGTCAAGATATTTCTGGTACTGCTCTGGAGTTACAACTTTGACCTTAAAGAGCATCTGTGAATGGTTTCGACCGCAGAGGATGTTGCATCGGCCTGGGAACTCACCCAACTTATTGGCGGTGAACTGCAACTTATTGGTCTCACCAGGCAAGTTCTGCATCTGAATCATGAAGGCGGGAATCCAGAATCCGTGCACCACATCGGTTGCTGTCAGAGTGAAGCGGACCTTCTCGCCTTGCGGAAGATAGAGAGTCGGTGGCTGAGCAGGTGTTCCTGTAACTACCGCCTTCTCGCCGGCTTCTGTATAACCAAACTGCCACGACCATTGGAAACCGTTGACAGTGATCTCATGCTTTACCGGTGAAGTTTTATCAACAATCTCTGTCTGCTTAATTGCGGTGAAGTAGAAAAGCACAAAGACGATAATGAAAGGAATTACTGTGTAGAGAATTTCAACTGGAATGTTGTACTGCGTCTGCTTTGGAAATTCACCCTTGCTAGCAGATGCGCGATGGAAGACAGCTGGCCACAAAAGTAGGACCAAGGTGATAATTCCAACGACGGCTCCGGCGATCCACGCTCCTTGCCAGAGCGATATTGAGATGTCATTTACGCTTGATGCATCCTTTGGAAAACCCATGCCAGAGATATTCTCTGAGTTAAAAGAGCAACCACTCAGCGCAATAGCGAGAGGCGCAAGAAGTGCAGCCGCTCGGACCGGGCGCCATCTGCGCGAAGTATGAGACATAGGGCTAAGGATAGTGGTGTGGTGTGCATGTGCTCGCCCGAGCGAGTAGCGTTCGTTCGGTGGTTCGTGTCACAGGAAATTTCACCTCTGAATCTCCGCTTCATCCTGCGGCGAAAGAGGCGCTATTAGCCGCTTTCGACCAAGGTTGGGCCGATCCAAAGAAGATTTCACAGAGCTCGGCGCGTGCTGCAATCCTCAAAAATCAATCTCTGGAAAATCTCGGGGCTCGTCTTGGTCTTCGCCCTGATGCAATACAAGTCATAGGAGAGCCAGCCCTCGGTCACTTTCTTGCTATTGCTGGACTCTTATCCCCAACTCAGAACTTTGCCTACGCATCCATCGATAAGGGCAAGATCCGCGCGATAGCCCGCGCACATTCTGGCCCTATTCAAGAGTTAACAGTTGATGCCAATGGCCAGATTGTGCAAACAGATGACCTTGCCGATGGCTGCCTTGTTTCGCTTCAGTTAGCAAATGGAGAAACTGGAGTTATTCAAAACTATCGCCCTCATCAAAAGTTAAAGGTATCTGTCGACGCCACTGCCTCTGGGCCGCGACTGCCACTTCCTGAGCATTGGGCAACAGCGCTCTTCGATGCGCAATCATGGGCAGGTCCAGCAGGCCTCGCAATTTTCGCACTTAACGATTCTTCATACACATACCCGCTTCCACGAATAGCACCCATCAACTCCCCCGGCTCTTACTCACTGCCTCTGTTAATTGCCGCAGCAATCGCTTTGGAAAACTTCACTCCGGAAGATCCAGAAATTCGTCGCTATCTCATTGACTCTTTTTCAGATATTGCTGGCATTGCCATCGTTGCAGCGCAATCGCTGGCATTGCCACATAAGGTTTCGCTCTCCATCCCAAGAATCGCTGGCGAACAATTGGTACGAGCGCTCGCAGAAGATGGAATTGATGTGGATTCAGGTTCTGCTTGTTCGGCAGCTGATCTTCAACCAAGCCATGTACTCGCCTCAATGGGCTATCCGACAACCGGACATGTCCGGCTCACTCTGCACAGTGGAACCACAAAAGCAGATATCGATAACCTCAAAAAAGCACTTTCAAAAGCGCTTTCGTAGCTACTGCCTCTACGGCAAGTGCGCTGCAATCTCCGCAGCCGCTGCTTCTCCGTACGCATCTAGGAATCGGCCAAGAAACTCTTCACGAGTAAAGCGATACTCCTGAGTTCCTGTGGTTTCGATAACGTAGGTTGCAATCATCGAACCTAGCTGCGCGCAACGTTCTAACGAGAGCCCCCAAGCAAGTCCTGCGACAAAACCTGATCTAAAGGAATCCCCGACTCCCGTTGGGTCAATCTTTGCCTTTTCCTTTGCGCATCTCACTTTGATAAATGTTCCATCTTTGCTCTCAACGCGCGCACCTTCAGAACCTTGGGTGACTACTCGGTAGGTGACCTTCTCGAGAATTTCGCGATCGCTCCAACCTGTCTTTTGAATCGCAAGTGCCAGTTCGTATTCATTCATAAATAGGTATGTGGCCCCAGCGATCAATTTCTTAATCTCTTCGCCGCTCATGCGGGCCATCTGTTGTGAGGGATCCGCTGCGACAGCAACTCCCATGGAGAGTGCGACTTCAGTGTGGCGCAGCATCGCTTCAGGATCATCTGGAGAAATAACCAACAGATCAAGCTTGCCGACTTTATCCATGATTGGTTTAAGTTCAATGTTTCGTGCCTCAGACATAGCTCCTGGAAAGAATGAGGCGATCTGGTTGAGCTCTGTATCTGTTGTCACCGTGAAGTGCGCAGTGTGCTGTTCAGTAGAAACTAAGGCGTGTGATGTGTTGACTCCGTGGCGAGTGAGCCACGCATCGTAATCTGCGAAATCTTTACCGACTGCGGCAATCAAGATGGGATTGAGCCCTAGAACGCCTAATCCAAATGCAATATTGGCAGCGCATCCCCCGCGGCGGACATCGAGGCCATCAACGAGAAACGAGAGTGAAACCTTTTCGAGTGACCCTGCCACTAAAGAATCGGTGAACTTACCCGGGAAGGTCATGAGATGGTCTAACCCGACTGAACCTGCCACGCCTATTTTCATAGGCCGTATCTAACTACAGGCGATGAAGGCTAATGGTGAATTAGTTAAAGGAATCGCCGCACGCGCAAGAACCTTGCGCATTTGGATTATCGATTGTAAAGCCCTGCTTTTCGATAGTGTCAACAAAATCAATGCTTGCACCCATCAAATAAGGATCGCTCATCTTGTCTACAACTACCTTGACTGAACCGAATGAACGAGCGATATCGCCATCCTGGTTACGGTCATCGAAGTAGAGTTGGTAACGAAGACCTGAGCATCCGCCTGGTTGGACTGCAACACGTAGGTAGAGATCATCGCGTCCCTCTTGGGCCAATAGCGCTGCAACCTTGGCAGCAGCTACATCAGTAAGAGTGATACCGGTTGTGATTTCGACAGGTGTTGTTGCTTCAGTAGTCATGGCTTAAGAATAGCCGCGTCAGGTTGCCGAGGCGAACCCAAACACAAGACAATTAGCCCATGACCATCTCGCTGCAGGATTTACTAGTCCTCGGACAAGGGCGCGACCTCGCTTCAGAGCGCGGGGTTTCATGCACGGGCGAACTTCCAGCAGCAAGTGATCCTGACCTCGTTGCACGAGCGAAAACCGCCCGAGCAGGTCTTGGCTCTCGCGCTCTCATCTTGGGCCATCACTACCAGCGCGATGAAGTAATTCAATTCGCAGATATCACCGGCGACTCATTTAAGTTAGCTCAGGCGGCTTCAGCGCAAAGCGATGCGGAATTCATCTTCTTCTGTGGAGTTCACTTCATGGCAGAGAGCGCCGACATTCTTACGACCGCACATCAAAAGGTAATTCTCCCGGACTTAGCAGCTGGTTGTTCGATGGCAGATATGGCCACAGCATCTCAGGTTCAAGAGTGCTGGAAAGAGCTTGAGCGCATTGGTATTGCTGACACAACTATTCCAGTTACTTACATGAACTCATCTGCTGCGATAAAGAGTTTTACTGGTGAACATGGTGGGACTATCTGCACCTCATCGAATGCGCAGAAGACGATGGAATGGGCGCTCTCAAAAGGAAAGAAAATTCTCTTCCTCCCGGATCAACATCTCGGACGCAATACCGCAGTCCTGTCTTTAGGTCTCTCTCTCAACGATTGCGTTCTGTGGAATCCCTGGAAACCGATGGGTGGCCTTACTGAAGAACAGATTAAGGGCGCAACTGTCATTCTTTGGCGCGGGCATTGCTCAGTACATGGACGTTTTACTCGCGATTCAGTAAATGAAGTTCGCGCGCGAATTCCAGATGTCAATGTAATCGTGCATCCTGAATGCACTCACGATGTTGTCACTGCAGCCGATGTAGTTGGTAGCACCGAGAAGATTATTCAAACGGTTTCTCAATCAGCTCCTGGAAGTAAATGGGCGGTCGGCACAGAGCTCAACCTCGTTTCACGCCTTGCTACCAACAACCCAGATAAAGAGGTCGTCTTTCTCGACAAGACCGTCTGCTACTGCTCGACGATGAATCGAATTGATCTTCCGCACTTGGTATGGGCGATGGAGTCAGTGTTGGCCGGCCATATCGTCAATCACATCAAGGTAGATGAACGCGTTGCCCGTTATTCGAAGTTAGCCCTCGACCAGATGCTCGCCCTATAGTTGCGCCATGACTGAAGCCAGCAAAAAAGGACGTCCAACTCCAAAGCGCAAAGAGGCAGAGGCCGCTCGCAAGGTTGCATCTCTTGCACCAGCATCTACCAAGGCGGAGAAGAAGCGCGCCAAGGAAGCAGCACGCGCTGCCCGCGTTGCAGCCCGCGCTGCCTACATGCGTGGAGATGAGAACGCTCTTCCTTCACGTGATAAGGGTCCAGTGAAGAAATTTGTCCGTAACTATGTAGATACCCGTCGTTCCATCGGTGAGTACTTCCTCCCGATCATCTTTGCAGTATTAATCATGACGCTCATTCCTCTTCCAGCTTTCCAACTGGGAAGCATCGCTTTGATGTATGGAGTTCTTCTAATCTCTGTCATCGATGGAATTTTCCTCAGTCGCAAAATCAAAGCGGCCGCAGCAGAGCGTTTTCCAGATGGAGATTTCAAGGGAATCGGTATGTACGGATGGCTCCGCTCAACTCAGATGCGCCGCATGCGTATGCCAAAACCACAGGTTAGCCCTGGTGATTCAATCTAAATCAAGTTTTTAAATCGACGTTTATGGACGCGGATTTGGGCTGACATTCTTCTTTGGATCGCGTTCAGCGACTTTTCCAATAGCTCCATCAATCGCCTTCATTATCTCCGGAGGTAACTTCACACCAGATGCCTTTACGTTGTCTTTGATTTGAGCTGGTTTAGTCGCACCCATGATTGCGCTAGAAACATTTGGATTCTGCAGAACCCAGGCCAACGCCATTTGAGACATCGAAAGGTCAACGCTGTCGGCAATCGGCTTAAGTAGCTGCACAGCTTCGAGCACATCATCTTTCATCCAACGCGAAATCATGGCTGCGCCACTCTTCTTATCGGTTGCTCTCGATCCAGCTGGAGCTTTCTTGCCAGGAAGATACTTTCCTGAAAGGACGCCCTGCGCCATAGGTGACCAGACAATTTGGCCGATTCCCTCGCGCTGAGAGAGCGGCACTACTTCGGCTTCAATAACTCTCCAGAGCGCTGAGTACTGCGGCTGGCTAGAGACAAATCGGTTATAGCCCCGTTGATCTTGAATCTTAAGTCCGCGGGCAATCTGTTCGGCTGTCCATTCAGAGAATCCGACATACATAACCTTTCCTTGGCGGACAAGATCATCGAGTGCACTCAGCGATTCTTCAAGAGGAGTTTCAAAATCAAATCTATGCAGTTGGTAAAGATCAATGTGGTCAGTATTCAGACGCTTCAAGGATGCGTGGCAGGATTCCATGATGTGCTTACGTGAAAGTCCGCGATCATTTTTTCCCGGACCGGTTGGCCAATACACCTTGGTAAAGAGTTCATATGATTCACGACGAACGCCTTTAAGGGCTTTGGCTAAAACAACTTCGGCCTTTGTATTTGCATAGACATCGGCGGTGTCAAAGGTTGTGATTCCTTGGTTGAGCGCTTCGCGCACACATTTAATGGCCGCCTCAGTTTCAACTTGCGAACCATGTGTAATCCAATTTCCGTAGGAAATTTCGGAGACATACATTCCAGTACTACCCAGGCGTCTATATTCCATTTGCCTACCCTAGAGCGGGCGTGGTGAGTTGCCAACATCCAACCCCTATGGTTCCCTTCGCTTACAACTTCATAGGTGGCTCGTAGGGGAAGTTCGGTGAAATTCCGACGCTGACCCGCAACCGTAAGAATGGCATTTTCGCTATCGAAGGAATTCCCTCGAAGACGCAGAATCTGTTTAAGTCGGATTACCTACAAGTCACTTGATTTTGACCAACACCCGCCGAGGTTTGCGGGGTGTAGTCCAAAGGTTTTAGGCTGATTTTTAGCCGAGCGCTAGCGAGCTACCCCTGTGAGACTTCCTGACACAGGAGTTCCACACATGAAGAAAAGCACGTTCATAACAATTGCGATGAGTTTTGCTCTCGTCTTTTCACAAGTAATAACTCTGCCAGCAGCGCAAGCTGCGACTAAAGGTTGGCGCTACTGGGGATATTTTCAAGCAGCCCCGGGTGCAACTGAATGGAAGGCAGCTATGACTGGCCCCACGGTTGATATCGAAGATGGAGCAGTTGAAGGATGGTCATTTGTTTTTAGCAGCGATGATGTTCCATCGGCAGCTCCACTCGTCAAGCCAAACTTTGCCAAGATTTGCGGAAAGGTGAAGAAGGATCCAGATGTAAAGCGGATTGCACTCGTCATTGATTTCGGAAATAAGGCATATGCACCTAAAGGTGAGAAGGTGCCAAGGACAATCGTGCGCTGCGTGACAACAGCAAAGGGATCTCAAGGAATCGATGTTTTGGGCCAGGCTGTGAAGGTACGTTCAGCTTCCTCTGGTCTTATCTGCGGATTCAATGGATATCCAAAGAAAGAGTGTGGCGTGGAGATTGAAACTCCTGCTGCACTTCTCAAGAAGTAATTCGATTGACTAAAGAGCTCTGACGATGAAACGGTCGCTACACCCACTCACCATGTGGATCTGGGCACTACTGCTGATTACAGCAGTTGTGTTGGCAGATAGCGCGTGGATTGCACTCGGTGCAATTGGTGTAGCGACTGTTCTCGTCATTGCGCGTAGTGATGGCTCGCCTTGGGGCAGAAGTTATTGGATTGCGCTGCGCATAGGGGCTGTCATTCTGATCATTCGTGCAGTTGTCGGCGTTCTTATCGGAGTGCCTATTCCAGGAACAACCTTGTTTACCGTTCCTATTGTTGACCTGCCATCTTGGATGCCCGGAATCAGATTAGGTGGAGCGGTAACTCTGGAGCGTCTATCGTCCTCACTGCACGAAGGTTTAATCATCGCAACCGTCATTGCGCTCTTCGGAGCTGCGACTTCACTCACAAGCCCACACAAGGTTTTACGCACTCTGCCATTTTTTATCTATGAAATTGGTATCACTCTTGTCATCGCTACCTCACTCTTTCCACAACTTGCTCAGAGCGCTCGACGTATTCGCTTGGCACAACAACTGCGCGGCCACGAGAAGATATCTTGGCGAGGACTCGCGCTGCCTCTCCTCGAAGAATCGCTCTCTAGATCTCTGCAGCTAGCTGCTGCAATGGACTCGCGCGGTTTTGGTGTCAGCAGAAAGCGCAGTCGTTACAGGCCAGAGAAATGGCAGATGAGCGATAGTGCAGTTGTTGCTTTCACCGCCTTGGTCAGTTCAGCGCTGGTGTTGGCATGATTAAATTTTCAAACGTTTCGTTGATCTACCCACATTCAACTAAGACCATCATTGAAGACCTCACCTTCTCTATTCAAGAGGGCGAAATGGTTCTAGTAATGGGAGAAACTGGTTCAGGAAAATCATCACTTCTACGTCTGATCAATGGCCTTGTTCCTCATCACACCGGCGGAATTTTGGCTGGTGATATCAGCGTCGATGGAATCTCCACTCGTGAGGTAAAGCCAGGCTCTCTGGCTCATATCGTTGGGATTGTCGGACAGAATCCGCTTAATGGTTTTGTGGCCGACATCGTTGAAGAAGAGTTGGCCTTCGGAATGGAGGCTCTTAACTTTCCACACGATGTCATGCGAAAGCGTGTGGAAGAAGTCCTTGACCTGCTTGGCCTTAACGCTGTGCGCCATAGATCTATCGCCACTCTCAGCGGAGGCGAACAACAGAGAGTTGCAATAGGTGCAGCTCTTGTCATGCATCCCAAAGTACTGGTCTTGGATGAACCAACAAGTGCACTGGACCCAATTGCCGCAGAAGAAGTGCTTTCGCTCTTACACCGACTTGTTCATGATCTCAGCGTCACTGTTGTCATTGCCGAGCATCGCCTTGAGCGCGTGATCCAATTTGTCGATCGCATTATTTACATAGAAGGCAATGGCGAAACGGCTATCGGTCCTGCCGAGGAGGTTTTGAGAACTGCTGAATTGGTCCCTCCTATTATTCGTCTGGCGCGCGCGCTCAACCTGAGCGAAGTGGGAACCAGTGTCAGAGAGGTACGACGCTTAACTGAAGATATTCGCTCCCAAACTTATGACTCCGCAGATCCGATACCTACCAACTCTGATGTGGTTATCGAAGTAGATGAATTAGCAATCACCTACGGAAGCCATCGCGCGCTCAAGGGCGTTTCAACAAAAATTGGAGCCGGTGAAATTGTTGCGGTGATGGGACGTAATGGTGCGGGCAAGAGTTCGCTCTTGCAAGCGATAGTCGGTTCACAGCCACCAACAAAAGGGAGCGTGCGTGTTTACGGGAAGGATCCAACCCTTCTCAAGGGTGCAGAACGCAGAAAGGGCATCGGTTATGTTCCGCAAGAACCTAGCGATCTACTCTATGCACAATCAGTGCGTGCTGAATGCGCGCAGGCTGATCGCGATAATGAGATTGCAGACGGCTCCACCTTCGCCTTTCTCTCACGTCTTGTCCCACATATTTCGCAAGAGACGCATCCCAATGATCTCTCTGAAGGCCAACGTCTTGCGCTAGTTTTGAGCATCGTTCTCTCTGGCAATCCTGGACTGCTCGTTCTGGATGAACCAACTCGTGGCCTCGATTATCAAGCTAAGAACCTCTTTGCTCTCGCGCTGAAAGAGTATGCAAATACCTTCCAGCGCCCAGTGCTGATGGCAACTCATGATGTTGAGTTGGTTGCAGAGCTAGCGCACCGAGTTCTCTTCTTAGCAGAAGGTGACATCGTTGCGGACGGCTCCACTCTTGACGTACTTCTGTCTTCTCCTGCTTTTGCTCCACAAGTTGCCAAGGTGATGTCGCCTAAGCCATGGCTTACCGTCTCTGATGTCGTTCAGGCGTTAGCGCAGCAACCATGAATCGCACTCCTGCAGCATTCTCATTTCGAGGGCTAGCTCTACCTGCACTCGTTGCTACTAGCGCAATTAGCGCACTGGGGTTCGCCTGGCCATTTATTATTTCGACGCCACAGGCTAGACCGCAATGGCTCTTTGCTATCGCCGTTCCATGTGCACTCTTACTTCTCTTTGCTAGCGTCAGTAATAACAAATTGGATACCAAATCGATTGCACTACTTGCGGTTTTAACAGCAGTTATCGCAGCTCTACGCCCAATGGGCACTGGCGCTGTTGGTATTGAACCGATGTGGTTTGTCCTAATCCTTGCTGCGCGAGTCTTTGGTCCATCGTTTGGTTTTCTTCTGGGGGCACTCTCAATGGTGCTCTCAGCTTTTCTCACTGGCGGACTTGGTCCTTGGGTTGCTTACCAAGCCTTTGCAGCCGGCTGGATAGGTCTTGGAATAGGACTCATCCCCCGCAATGTTCGCGGACGAAGCGAACTCGCCTTACTTACTCTATATGGAGTTGTTGCAGCAGCCTTTTTTGGACTAGCGATGGATCTGCAATTCTGGCCTTGGACTCTAGGAGTCGATACTCAACTTTCTTACCAAGCCGGTGCACCTATTGCGGAGAACGTGAGTAGGTTCCTTAGTTATCACTTCTTATCGGCCATGGCTTGGGATGTCCCTCGCGCAATCTTTACCGCTTCATTGATTGCCATCGCCGGCAAACCAATTTTGCATACCTTGCGTAGGGCGCACACTCGCGCGGCATTCTTTACTCCTATTGAATTTGTGAAAGCGCAGGCTAGCGAACGTGAGAAGGAAGAAAAGGCAGCGCGGTAATCTTTGCAGCGCACGCTCTTCCACGTACATCGACTGCTACTTCACTTCCGATTTCATATCCCGGCTCAAGTAAGGCCAAAGCGATTCCAACTTTGAGGCTCGGTGAGAACGTTCCGCTTGTAACTTCACCAATTTCAGCGCCTTTGCTATTGAGAACTTTCATGCCAGCGCGTGGAATACCTCGATCTAGGGACGTGAGCGCTTTTAAGGTGCGAACTTTTCCTGACTCCTTCTGTGCACGCAGGGCCGCTTGACCAACAAATTCGCTCTTCTTCCATCCAATTGCCCAACCGGCACTTGCCTGAACCGGTGAAATTTCAAGTGAGAGTTCGTGACCATGAAGCGGGTAGCCCATTTCAGTACGCAGCGTATCTCGAGCGCCTAATCCGCAGACCAACCCAGAAAACGGTTTCATAGCCGCACAGATTGCATCCCATACAAGGGCTGCATCTTCAACTTTTGGAACAATCTCAAATCCTTGTTCACCCGTATATCCAGTGCGACAGAGAATGACATCGCAGCCAGCGATCTTGACGTGAGCGAATGCCATGTAATCCATTACTGGATTAACTCCCAAGCTTTGCATCACTTCATGTGCTTGTGGCCCCTGGAGAGCAAGGACTGCATAGCTTGTATGTAAATTTGTAATCGAGATACCTGCAGGTGCGCTTGCTTGCAGCGCTGCTACAACGTCTGTTGTATTTGAAGCATTTGGAATGAGAAAGAAATCATCAACGCTATTTCGGTACACAATCAGATCGTCGATAACGCCACCTGTTGGCGTGCAATACAAGGTGTACTGCGCCTTGCCATCAGTAATCCGATTGAGGTCGTTAGTAAATTGTGAGTTGAGAAAATCTAAGGCTCCAGCACCGGTGACGCTTGCTTTACCTAAGTGAGATACATCGAAGAGGCCCACGCGCTCACGAACAGCCGCATGTTCAGCCAATACACCGGCGCCGGGATACTCGATTGGCATCAGCCATCCACCAAAGTCGGCCATCTTGGCCTGCAAATCGAGATGTTTCTGATGCAAAGGTGAAGTTTTCACAGGCTTCAACCTACACTTACGCTCTGCTGCGCGCTCGGTAAAACGCGTCGAGGATCTCAAGGGAGCATTTACATGACATCGATTCGCCTCAGTGATGGAATCGTCAAGGATGAGATTTTGGTTGTCGGGCTAGCCATCAAGGCAGCGAAGGCGGCAAAGTCTTCGCTCTCTTTGCAGATTGAATCTGGCGATATCGCACTCGATGCAAAAGTTCTGCTTCAGACCCTGGCAGATCTTGGTGCAACAGGAAAAGCTGATGAAGTCATCAAGGTTCCAGGAACTGCTACTCGCCTCATTGTCTTCACTGGATTGGGTAAGCAGAGCGCCACTTATGACAATGAAGTTCTCCGCCGTGCAGCCGGTGCTGCAGCGCGCGCACTCTCAGGCAATACCAGCGCAACTTTCTCTCTGCCTGCAAAGAGCGAGAGCGCTGTTCAAGCTATCGCTGAAGGGGCAGGGCTTGGAAACTATCTCTTCGATCAATTTAGAGGTTCAACTAAGAGTGCGCAGAAGGCTCCACTGAAGACGATTACCGTTCACACTTCTCTAGCTGGAAAGAGCTCTGCCAAAGATGCGGCAAAGGCTGCTGAAGTCATCTCAACCTATACACATCTAGTGCGCGACCTGATCAATACTCCACCAAGCCATCTGACCCCTGACTCTTTCTGCACCGCCATGAGCGCAGCAGTTAAGAAAGCTGGCGGCGCAGCAGTTGGGTTGAAGGTTTCGGTGATGACTGATTCACAACTTCGTTCTAAGGGTTATGGTGGAATCATCGGCGTGGGTCAAGGATCAGTTAATCCTCCGCGCTTATTCCACATTTCTTACACGCCTAAGGGCGTCAAGGCAAAGAAAAAGTACGCCTATGTCGGAAAGGGCATCACCTTTGATACTGGCGGCTTAGCCCTCAAGCCAGCTCTTGGCATGGAGGCGATGAAGTCAGATATGAGTGGAGCAGCTGCTGTCTGTGCTGCGACAATTGCAATTGCACTTCTCAAGGCGCCAGTTGCAATCGATGCTTGGGCACCACTTGCTGAGAATATGGTCAGCGATACAGCAACGAGACCAAGCGATGTCATCACGATATACGGCGGCAAAACTGTCGAAGTTCTCAATCCTGATGCTGAGGGTCGACTTGTTCTGGCTGATGCGATTGTAAGAGCGCAGGAGAGCAAGGATCTCGATGGCATCGTCGATGTTGCAACTCTTACCGGCGCACAAGTCGTCGCTCTCGGCACGCGCACGAGCGCGGTAATGACAAACAATGCAGAGTTTTCAGCAGCATTTGTTGAACTTACCAAGAAGACCGGCGAAGCATTTTGGCCAATGCCGCTTCCAGTTGAACTGCGCGCTTCACTTGACTCACCGGTTGCAGATCTTGCAAATATTGGTGAGCGAATGGGTGGAATGCTCGTCGCTGGCCTCTTCCTCAAAGAATTTGTTGCCGATGAACTTCCTTGGCTCCACCTAGATATTGCAGGTCCCGCCTACAACGAGGGGGCGCCTCACGGATATACCCCGGTTGGTGGCACTGGAATTGCCCTTCGCTCCTTGGTGCAATTGGCGCTAGAAGAGCGCTAGAGCTACCTCTTACCCTCAGTTAGGCGCGACCCCAAAAGGCTGGCAAGATATGGCTGTTAGAGCAGATGCAGTACGTGCGAAAGAGATGAAGAAGGAGCCTGACGGGTGTCGAATTTTGATCTAGTAGTTCTTGGTGGCGGAAGTGGCGGCTATGCAGCAGCGCTACGCGGAGCGCAGCTTGGTCTCTCAGTTGCCCTCATCGAGAAAGACAAGGTTGGCGGCACGTGCCTACACCGCGGATGTATCCCAACAAAGGCGCTTTTACATGCAGGCGAGGTCGCCGATAGCGCTCGTGAATCAGCTCAGTTCGGCGTCAATGCGACTTTCAACTCCATCGATATGGCGGGCGTCAATTCCTATAAGGATGGCGTTATCGCTGGTCTTCATAAAGGTCTCCAAGGTTTGGTTAAGTCTCGCAACATTACTTACGTTGAAGGAATTGGTCGTTTAGTTTCAGCAAATACCGTTGAAGCAAATGGCGTTCAATATGTTGGTAAGAATGTCGTTCTTGCAACAGGTTCATATGCGCGCACACTTCCTGGTCTCGATATTGACGGTAAGCGAGTGATCACATCTGATCACGGAACTTCTATGGATTATGTTCCAAAGAGCGTCATTGTTTTAGGTGGTGGCGTCATCGGTTGCGAATTTGCTTCAGTCTGGAAATCCTTCGGATCAGATGTCACGATTATTGAAGGTCTGCCTCATCTGATTGCCCTTGAAGATGAATCCTCCAGCAAGTTATTAGAGCGCGCCTTCCGTAAGCGTGGCATCAAGTTTGAACTAGGTGTTCGCTTTAAGTCCCACAAGGTAAATGGCGACAGCGTCACCGTTACTCTTGAAGATGGACGTGAATTCACCGCCGATGTTCTTCTTGTCTCTGTCGGACGTGGCCCTGTTACCGATGGAATTGGCTACCAAGAGCTCGGCATCGCCATGGATCGCGGATACATCACAGTCGATGACCACTGTCGTACCAATATTCCAGGCGTCTGGGCGGTTGGCGACATCATCCCAACGCTGCAATTAGCGCACGTTGGATTCCAAGAAGGAATTCTCGTTGCCGAAACGATTGCAGGTCTGAACCCACGTCCAATCAACTACGACGGAGTTCCACGCGTTACATACTCCGAGCCTGAAGTTGCATCGGTTGGTCTATCTACAAAGGTTGCAAAAGAACGTGGTTACGACGTCGTAGAACTTGATTACAACTTGGCCGGTAATGGCAAGGCGCAAATTCTGAAAACAGCTGGCTCAATTAAGTTAGTTGCAGAGAAGAATGGGCCAGTACTGGGAATTCATATGGTCGGTGCGCGCGTTGGCGAGCTACTTGCTGAAGCGCAATTGATTTACAACTGGGAGGCAACGGCAGATGATGTCGCTCCTCTGATCCATGCACATCCAACTATGTCAGAGGCAATGGGCGAAGCTCACATGGCGCTGGCCGGCAAACCACTTCACGCACACGGTTAAGGTAAGAGGAGAAAATAGCGATGTCATTCTCAGTCACAATGCCAGCTCTCGGTGAGAGCGTTAGTGAAGGAACAGTCACACGTTGGCTTAAGAACGAAGGCGACATGGTCGCAGTTGACGAGCCGCTCCTTGAAGTATCAACTGACAAAGTAGATACAGAGATTCCGTCACCTGTTGCAGGAGTTCTTTCAAAGATTGTCGTTGGAGTAGATCAGACAGTTGCTGTCGGCGCTGAACTTGCGATTATTGCTACAGATGCATCTGTAGCTGCGCCTGTGTCCGAACCACAGACAAATGCAAGTGTGGCAGGGGTTCCTCCCCAAGTTGCGACACCTGCATCCGTTCCTTCACCTCAGCCAACTCCCCCACCAGCAGCAGCTCCTGCGGCTCCTGCAGCACCTGCTGCAACATCGGGCGGAACAGTTATCACGATGCCAGCGCTTGGTGAATCAGTAAGCGAAGGAACTGTGACACGTTGGCTTAAGAACGTAGGCGATAGCGTCGCAATCGATGAAGCGCTCCTTGAAGTTTCAACTGACAAGGTAGATACAGAGATTCCGTCACCTGTTGCAGGAACTCTCCTTGCAATCGACGTACCTGTCGATACAACAGTTGCTGTTGGAGCTCGTTTAGGTCTGATCGGTGTTAGTGGTGCAGCTGCACCTGCAGCACCTGCAACACCTGCAGCACCTGCTCCCGTTGTTGCGCCAGTAGCACCTGTTGTGTCCGAGCCAATCGCACCTGTTCAGGTGGCACAGGTTCCAGCTCAAGTTTCCACTCCAGTCGCTGTGCCCGTTACACAAGCACCAGTTTCACAACCACAAGATGCTTATGTAACTCCTATTGTCCGCAAGCTTGCTAATGAGTTGGGCATCAACCTTGCAAATGTACGTGGAACCGGAATCGGTGGACGTATTCGTAAGGAAGATTTACAAGCTCTAGCACCAGCGCCAACGGCTAATTCAGTGGCAAGTCCTGTAGCAGCGGCAGCTCCATCTGCTCCACGTCCGGCAGCTCCTGTTGCATCTCCTCTTCGTGGAACAACTGTGACGATGTCACGACTCCGTAAAGTAATCGCAGCGCGCATGGTTGAGTCTTTGCAGGTCTCTGCTCAGCTCACAACAGTTATCGAAGTAGATGTCACCAAGATTGCTCGTCTACGCGATCGTTCTAAGGCGACATTCGAAGCTCGCGAAGGTGTAAAGCTCTCATTCCTCCCATTCTTTGCCGTTGCAGTCTGTGAAGCACTAAAGCAGCATCCAGTTCTGAACTCTTCCGTTGAAGGCGATCAGATTATTTATCACGGAGCAGAACACCTCGGAATCGCTGTCGATACCGAACGTGGACTCCTTGTGCCAGTTATTCATAACGCTGGCGACCTCAACATGGGTGGCGTTGCTCGCAAGATTTCAGATCTCGCTGCTCGTACTCGCGACAACAAGGTAACTCCTGATGAACTCGGTGGTGGAACATTTACATTGACCAACACTGGTTCACGTGGCGCACTCTTTGATACGCCAATCATCAACCAACCACAAGTTGCAATCCTGGGACTTGGCGCTGTTGTAAAGCGCCCAATGGTCGTCAAGGGTGAAGATGGCGGCGAAACAATTGCGATTCGCTCAATGGTCTACCTTGGTCTTTCATACGATCACCGCGTTGTCGATGGAGCGGATGCAGCTCGCTTCCTAGTAACTCTCAAAGAGCGCCTCGAAGGCGGCGCATTTGAATCAGATCTAGGTCTCTAACTCGTATGTCATTGCCACAACGCATCGCCATTACGGGCGCTTCTGGACTTATTGGTACCGCTCTCGTTGGCCACTTAAAAAGTGAAGGACACACAGTTCAGCGTTTTGTCCGCCGACCTGTTGTTGCTCCTGATGAAATCCAATGGGATCCCAAGACTGGGTATGTGGATATCGAGGCTCTTCGTGGCGTGGATGCAGTTATCCATCTTGCTGGCGTGGGAGTGGGCGATAAGCGTTGGAGCAAGAAGTACAAGGCCGAGATTTTAAATTCTCGTCTGTTAGGAACCACTGCGATTGCTCGCGCAGTCTCCGAAGTAAAGCCGCAAGTCTTTATCTCTGCCAGCGCAATCGGTTGGTATGGAGAATCCGGAAATCGCGCAGTCGTTGAAAGCGACCGCGTTGGAGATGATTTCCTTGCAGCTGTCTGTCGCGAATGGGAAGCTGCTGCTGATTTAGCGCAAGGTGTGAGAACAGTAAAGATTCGCACTGGCTTGGTATTAGATCCAACAGGCGGAGCACTTGGCAAGATGCTTCCGCTCTTTCGCCTAGGCCTCGGCGGAAAACTCGGAAACGGTAAGCAGTGGTGGTCTTGGATTACCTTGCACGATGTGATTCGCGCAATCTCTTTCCTGCTTGAGAACAAGATTGAGGGACCAGTAAATCTCACTTCACCTAATCCAGTGACAAATCAAGAATTTACATCAGCTCTTGCTCGAGCAATGCACCGTCCAGCGCTCTTTCCAGCACCAGCTATCGGCCTAAAGATTGCACTGGGTGGTTTCTCTAGCGAAATCTTGGGTAGTAAGAAGGTAATGCCACAAGAGCTAACCAACGCTGGCTTTACTTGGGACTACCCGCACATCACCAATGCGCTAACTGCGCTCATCGAGGAGTAACTCTTCGGCCGCTAAGCGGCCTGATAAGAGGGCACCATTTTGAGAAGGTGCACTTCTGTAATCCCCTGCTACATAGATTCCCTGATCTACTTTCGCTGAAGTTACGCCTTGAGCCCCTGGTGAGAATATTGGTAGCGATTTAGGTATTTCATATTTAGCAATCAGCGACCAATCTGATGACTGCGCACCCCACATCAAAGATAGGTGGCGACGGACCTCAGACTCTGAGGCAAATTCAACCGTCGTTGAAGAAAGAAGCGTTCTGCCTGCTGGCGCGTAGCTTGGTGCAAGATTTGATATTGCTATCGAGTTTACGACTGGGCCACGTCTTTGGCCGTCAATGACTAAATTCTTTGAATCCGTTAAACCAGTAGGAACTTCGTGATACCACGTTGTACTTGATGCAAGTTTAGGTACGCTCGTCATATCTAGGAGTTGAGCGGCAGTCGTAACATCGGTTGCCACAATTACCGGCCCATCTCCCAGCTCTTGAAGTGAATTGATATTGCGCCCCAGTTCAATGTTTCCGATTTTCGTGGCAAGCTCTGCTGGAAGAGCGCCCACTCCCTTAGCTGGAATCCCCGGATTACCTGAAATAAAGGAACGGATAATCTCTTTGCCATTGATGGCACTGACATGAGCCGGTGAGGTGAGAAAAACTCCAGTCAGAAATGGACGGAGAACTTTCTGGTAGAGATCTCCGAGGTTCTGCAATTCATCCTCAACGCTGGCTCTTCCACTGGATTTTGAAAACAAGTATCGAAGGA
>CAZHPQ010000005.1:34944-36451 GCA_964533845.1 uncultured Candidatus Planktophila sp. | reverse complement strand
GCCCGGGACTGACTCTGTGCAACGCCCGCGGAGTTCACGATGCTTCAACTGCAGAACTAGCAGTAGGGCTTGCAATCGCTTCTCGACGTGGGTTTGCTGAATTTATCCGCGAACAAGTTGCTGGCACCTGGAACCACCGCCGTTTTCCTGCACTTTCCGATAGCAAAGTAGGCATCATCGGATTTGGCTCTATCGGCAAAGAAGTTGCTCGCAAGCTATCTGGCTTTGATGTTTCAATCACCGCCTTTACCCAATCCGGCCGTGATGGCACAGTAAAGATTGATGATCTTGATAAGCATCTGCCTCAACTTGATATCGTCATTTTGATTTTGCCACTGACCGATTCATCTCGCCACATGTTTAACGCGCAGCGTTTAGCATCCATGAAAGATGGTGCGCTCATCGTCAATGTTGCGCGCGGACCAATTATCGATACTGAAGCGCTCCTTAAGGAACTCAATTCACATCGCATCTATGCAGCACTCGATGTCACAGATCCTGAACCGCTACCCCAAGGACATCCTCTCTGGGGCGCTCCCAATCTGATTGTGGTTCCACACGTTGGTGGAAATTCAGCAGCCTTTGAACCTCGCGGACGAGCTCTGATTGAATCGCAGTTGAAGTTACTTGCCGCAGGTCTTCCTATTGCACACGTCGTTGCCCAAGGTTAAATTCTTCAAATGAGAATTGACTCCCACCATCACCTCTGGGATTTATCTGCCCGTGATTACGACTGGATGGCTGGCGATCAGATGGCTCCCATCCGCCGCAACTTTGCGATTGCAGACCTTGAAGCAGCCATAGCCGGAACTGGCATAGAACGCACAGTCTTTGTTCAAGCCAGCATGACCCATGAAGAAACCTATGAAGCCCTCGATTTAGCCGAGCAAACACCAACAATTGTTGCAGTTGTGGGTTGGCTTGATGTTGATTCACCGGCTTCTTTGTCAGAGTGCGAAAAATACTTAGCGGCTAAGGGTGGAAGTTATCTCAAAGGTATCCGCGATATTGCCCAAGATCATCCTGATTCTAATTACTTAGCAAGACCTCAAGTAATTAAGACGGTGCAAGGTCTTGGAAAGTTAGATATCACATATGACATCTTGACCAAAACACCTGAACTCAAAGCTGCTATTGAATTAGTGCGTGCATGTCCTGACACTCGCTTTGTACTTGACCATATCTCCAAGCCATATATCTCGCGCCAAGAGTTAGAACCATGGAAATCTCTCATCACAGAAATAGCTTCATTCGAAAATGTTTCCTGCAAAATTTCTGGGCTAGTAACTGAGGCAAAATGGAAAGATTGGGAAGTTTCAGATTTCACTCCATATACGGATCACATCATCGAAAGCTTCTCAACATCGCGAATAATGTTTGGCTCGGATTGGCCTGTTGCACTGCTCGCAGCAGACTCCTACTCGCAAGTAGTTGGCCTAGCTGAAAATGTCACAGATGGGTTCTCGTATAGCGAGAAAGAGGCGTTCTGGGCGCTGAACGTAGCGCG
>CAZHPQ010000005.1:0-34844 GCA_964533845.1 uncultured Candidatus Planktophila sp. | reverse complement strand
CAGATGGGTTCTCGTATAGCGAGAAAGAGGCGTTCTGGGCGCTGAACGTAGCGCGCAGTTACAAGATAACGAATCCATAACGGGACAGATAACGAACCTGTAACAATCTCTTTCAATCCACTGCAAATCCTTATTTTTCCTTGAATCAGCCGTACCTCGCGCATAGGATTCCCACACAGCAATTCCGCTGCTTTTGAAGGGAAACACATGAAGAAAGGTCTAATGGCGGTAGCTGCAGTAGCAGCACTCGCATTGGTAACTGGAACAGCTGCTCCAGTGACAGCAGCAGACAAGACCCTCAAGATCTATTTGATCTCAAAGGGCGAAACACACCAGTTCTGGCAAGCAGTTAAGTTAGGCGCTGAGACACAAGCTAAGAAGATGAACGCAGAAATCGTCTTCCAGGGTCCAGCAGCTGAAACAATGATCGATAAGCAACTTGAAATGCTTGATGCAGCAATTGCAGTTAAGCCAGATGCAATCGGTTACGCAGCTCTAGGAACAACACAGGCTGTTCCAAAGCTCAAGGCAGCACATGATGCAGGAATTCCTGTTTACATGTTCGATACAGCAGCAAGCTGCCCAGGCAAGCTTGGCGTTGCATCTGATTGCGCACTTGGCGTTGCTTACACAAACAGCACAGCAGCAGGTGCACTAGCTGCAGACAAGATGGCAGCACTTCTTAAGGGTAAGGGCAAGGTTCTAGTTGTCGGTCACTCACAGACAAACCAGACAGGTATCGACCGTGCAAACGGCTTTATCAACCAGATCAAGAAGAAGCACAAGGGCATCAAGCTCCTCACAACTCAGTACGCTGAAGGTGGAGACGCTCTTAAGGCACAGGAAATCGTTAGCGCAGCACTTGTTGCTAACAAGGACCTCAAGGGAATCTACGGAACTAACGAAGGCGTTTCAATCGGAGCTGGCCAGGCATTCAAGGCAGCGAAATTGAAGAACGGCGCAGTTAAGTTGATCGGCTTCGACTCAGGAAAGCAGCAGATTGCGAACATCAAGTCTGGTCTTCAGACTGGTGCAATCACACAGAGCCCAATGGGTATCGGTGCTAAGACTGTAGAAGCGCTCGTTAACTACGTACGCAACAAGACAGTTCCAAAGCCACTTATCGACACTGGTTTCTACTACTACGATAAGAAGAACATCAGCGACCCAACAGTTGCTGGAAACCTTTACGAATAAGTCGTTCTCGACTCATTTGTAGGTAATTAAGTCATGATGGCCGGGAGCAATCTCGGCCATCATGCTTTACTATTCGATTACTTTCATCGGTCAAAGTTTGTGGGGAAATAATGGCAACAGCTCAACTCTTATCGCTCACTGGCGTAAGTAAAGAGTTTCCAGGAGTAAAAGCCCTCGATAACGTTCAATTTGATCTCAACGAGGGCGAAGTGCATGCCATCGTTGGGGAAAATGGAGCAGGCAAATCGACCCTCATGAAGATTCTCTCGGGAATCTACAAAAAAGACGCAGGTGATGTGCAATACCGCGGTGAATCTGTAGAAATTCCTAACCCTTATGAAGCCCAGCGCTTGGGAATCAGCATCATCCACCAGGAACTTAACTTGATGCCACACCTAACGGTTGCACAGAATATTTTTATTGGTCGTGAAGATCGCCGGCCAGGTCGACTATTTCTCGACAATCCAAAGCTCAATGATGAAGCCACTAAGTTGTTGGCAGAGCTTGAACTCAACCTTGATCCAAAGGCAATTGTTGGAGAGCTCACAATTGCAAAGCAACAGATGGTAGAAATCGCAAAGGCTGTCTCGTATCGCGGTTCGGTCATCATCATGGA
This sequence comes from uncultured Candidatus Planktophila sp., assembly GCA_964533845.1. Taxonomy (GTDB): domain Bacteria; phylum Actinomycetota; class Actinomycetes; order Nanopelagicales; family Nanopelagicaceae; genus Planktophila. The sequence continues at coordinate 33,031 of CAZHPQ010000005.1, read as the reverse complement.
TGAGCCAACTTCATCACTTACTCCTGCCGAGACTGATTCTCTCTTCAAGATTATTCGTACCCTTAAAGCTGCCGGTAAGGGCGTTGTCTATATCTCGCACCGCCTAGAAGAGTTGGCGAAAATTACAGACCGCATCACAGTCATTCGTGATGGCCAGTATGTAAAGACCTTGAAGACCACTGAGACTTCAATTCCTGAGGTTATCTCGCTCATGGTCGGACGTAAGGTGGATCAAGATCAGCGCCCTAGCAACCGCAATATTGGTTCAGAAATTGTTATGAAGGTTGAAGGCATCTCAGATCGCCACTTGCTTCGCGATGTCTCCTTCGAACTTCGCAAAGGTGAAATTCTTGGCTTTGCTGGACTCATGGGTGCAGGGCGCACAGAACTTGCTCGCGCCATTATCGGCGCCGACCCACGCACTGCGGGAAGGATTTACCTACACGGTAACGAGGTAAAGATTAAGCAACCATCTGATGCAGTTGCTGCGGGAATTGGCTATCTCTCTGAAGATCGCAAACGCTTTGGTCTTCTCTTAATTCAGAACCTTACATTTAATGTCATCCTCTCCTCGATTCCTCGTTTCTCGAGATTTGGATGGCTGCGTGTAAAGCCCGCAGCAGGCGTGACACGCGATGTGATTTCACAGCTACGTGTGCGCACGCCTTCAGAGAACCAGTTTGTTAAGAATCTATCTGGAGGAAATCAGCAGAAGGTGGTCATCGGAAAATGGCTCACCCGTAACTGCGACATCTTGATCTTCGATGAACCAACTCGTGGAATCGATGTCGGTGCGAAGGATGAGATCTACAAGCTGCTGACAAAGCTTGCTGAAGAAGGAAAGTCAATCATTATGATTTCATCTGAACTTCCTGAAATCCTACGTATGTCAGACCGAGTGGCAGTTATGTGTGCGGGACGTTTAACAGGAATTCTTGAGAATAAAGATGCTAATCAAGAAAAGATCATTGAATACGCCACCAAATTTAGCGACGAGCTAGCCAAAGTTCACTAAGAAGAGGAAAGAGAAAAACATGTCAGATGATCTAACTCCAGCCGGTCAGGGCGAAGGCGGAAGCAAAGTCTCAGCCTTCATTCGACGTGAGATTGGGCGCGTAGCTGCGCTTGCCTCTCTTGTTGTTATCTTTATCTTCTTCACCATCATGAACCCAGTATTTGCCTCTTGGGCAAATGTCTCAGGTGGTATTTTGATGTCAACCACCGTTATTGGCCTGCTCGCCATCGGTGTTACCTTCGTCATTATCACCGGAGGTATTGACCTCTCTGTTGGTACCTCGATGGCTCTTGTTGCTGTCATTACCGGAAAAATGGTGATGGCGTACGACCTGAATGTCTGGGTTGGAATCTTGCTCGGTATGGTCGTTGGAGGATTACTGGGTGCAATCAATGGCATCCTGATTACTGTCCTGCGCCTTCCAGCATTTATTGCAACACTTGCAACGATGAAGGGTGCACAAGGACTTGCTCTCATCATCTCTGACTTAAAGCCGATCCTCTTCGCAACTGATGTAAAGGGCTGGGATCAGATTGCTCAAGGAAATATCATCCCGAATTTCCCTAACGGTGTTCTCATCCTCTTCATTGCCGCAATCATCGGTTCCCTAATCTTGAATAAGACTGTGCTGGGTCGTTACAACTTTGCAATTGGCTCCAACCTAGAGGCAACTAAGCTCTCTGGCGTAAAGGTAAATCGCTGGTTGGTAGCTATTTATGCGCTCTGCGGCGTTTATGTTGGCCTCGCTGCTGTTGTTCTAACCTCACGTCTTGGTTCTGCTCAGCCAGACCTAGGTCTTGGATACGAGCTAGAAGCAATCGCAGCGGTCATTATCGGTGGCACATCACTCTTTGGTGGTAAAGGAACTATTGGTGGAACCATTATTGGTGCGCTCATCATGTCAGTTCTTATCAACGGCCTTCGTATTCTTGGTCTTCAACAAGAGTGGCAGTACGTGGTTGTCGGCGCAGTTATTCTGTTGGCAGTATTCGGAGATAACCTCCGTCGTCGTCGTGCAGGTGACACAACCGTTTGATCAATTAGGTTACAAGAAAACCCCCGTACAAATGTGTGGGGGTTTTCTTTTTGCTAGAGACGACCTGCTTGGTGGACTCGCTTTAAGAACTCTTGAGTCTTTGGATTCTGCGGGTTATGCAAAACCTGCTCTGCACTTCCGCGTTCAACAATATTGCCTGATTCAAGGAAGCAGACTTCATCGGCTACTTGAGTTGCAAATCCCATTTCGTGAGTTGCCAGAACCATTGTCATGCCATCACTCTTAAGGTCACGCACTGCAGAGAGAACTTCATTAACAAGCACTGGGTCCAGTGCCGAAGTGACTTCATCGAGAAGAAGGAGGCGCGGGCTGACAGCGAGAGATCGAATAATTGCTACTCGTTGCTGCTGTCCCCCACTGAGGCGATCAGGATATTGATCAGCCTTATCAGCTAAATCAAAACGTTTAAGAAGGTACAGCGCATGGGAATTGGCCTCATCTTTGCTCTTGCCATGGACCTTGATGGGCGAGAGCGTGATGTTCTCGAGTACTGTCTTATGTGGAAATAAGTTAAACGATTGAAAGACCATTCCCAAGCGGCGACGAATGTCATCTACATTGATTAGTGGATCTGAAATCTCTTGGCCATCGAGGAAGATTTGGCCATCATCGATTGATTCCAGCAGGTTGATACAGCGCAAGAGAGTGGACTTACCTGAGCCCGAGGCTCCAATCAGCACTGTCGCTGTGTGTTCTGGAACCTGCAGCGACAGGTCGTGGAGGACAACATCAGAGCCAAAGGATTTACGTACATCTACAAGTTCTAGAACGTTGCTCATCAGATGGCACCCTCAGAGTTCTGCGCGTTTGTACGCTGTCTGATGGCTCGATCGGTATAGCGAGTCATTGGAATTGTGATCAGGAGAAAGAGTATGGCTGCTACAACGTAAGGGGTGTAGTTAAAGGTACGGCTCGCGTTAATTTGGGCGGCGCGCACAGCATCTGTGACACCCAAGATTGAGACCAAACCTGTGTCCTTAAGGAGAGAGACAAAGTCATTGAGTAGAGGTGGAACCACACGACGTATCGCTTGAGGCAATACAACAAAGCGCATCGTCTGCCCTGAAGTTAAGCCAAGAGAGCGAGCAGCTGCGCGTTGGCTTGGGTGGATAGATAAAATTCCACTTCGGATAACTTCAGCAACATATGCAGAGTAAGTAAGGACAACTGCAACTGTTCCCAGGAAGATGACATTGCTGGAAACCCCAGTAAGACCTAAAGCGGGAACACCAAATCCAACGAGCAAGATAATCAAGATAAGTGGAGCGCCTCGAAAAATATCGACATAGGCGGTAGCTAAAAATCTAAATGGTGTAAGCGCTGGTGACTTTGTAGTTCGTAGCAGAGCAAGGCCAAGTGCTATGACACCAATGGCGGCGCCACCAATAAAGGTAAGCTGCAAATTGATCCAGAGCCCTTTAACGACTGTTGGAAATACTTCGCGCCCGTAATCAATATCAAAGAAGGTCGCCTTAACAGTTTCCCAGCCTGGTGAAGATACAAGAATTACAGCAAGAGTTCCAAGGACAAAAATGGAAGAAGCCGCAGCAATACTTGCTTGCTTGCGGCTAATCCTGCGACGAGATTTACGTCGTTCTAGTTCACGGGAGCTTGGCGACCAAGCAGAGCTTTTCTTCTCTGACATGGTCGCCAAACTACCTTGTTTACTGCTGAGTTTCTCTTAAGGCTTCAATACAGGAGCGCCAGCATCAGTTGCTAGCCACTTATCTGTAATTGTCGCGAGTGTTCCATCTGCAGTAATGGCATCAACGGCGCCACTTACGCAAGATGTGAGCTTGCTTCCCTTTGAAAGCAAGAGGCCAAACTGATCTCCTGCACCAGTTGAAGGAAGTTGACCAACGATAAGTCCGTTTGGAACTTCAACTCCTGATAGGTAGAACGCTGTTGGTAGATCTACAACAAGGCCGTCGATCTGCTTGTTCTTGAGTGCAGATACACCTGCTGCGTTGTCGTTAAACACCTGCGGCTTTGAGCCAATCTGATTTTCGATTGCATCAAGTGAGGTAGTACCGACTGCAGCACCTAGCTTGGCGCTCTTGAGGTCTGCAAGTGTTGTCTTTCCTTCGATCTTGCTTCCCTTGAATGAGACGATTGCCTGTGGAGCTGTGTAATAAGGTGATGAGAAATCAACAGCCTTCTTGCGATCCTCAGTGATTGAGAATTGCTGCAAGTTGAAGTCAAAGTTCTTCTTTCCAGGTGTTACAGCTGAGTCAAATGTTGTACGAACCCAGGTGACATCTGCAGCATCAAAGCCGAGCTGCTTAGCAACTGCGTAAGCGACTGCGCCTTCAAAGCCTTCGCCAGATTCTGGCTTGTCATCGATAACCCATGGGTAGTACGCAGGTTCACCAGTTGCGATAGTGAGCTTGCCTTCAGTGATTGTTGCTAAATCTCCCTTTTCGCATGATGCAGAAGCTGATGACGAGTCGTCATTGCCAAGTCCGCATCCTGAAAGTGTGAGAGCAGCTGCGATTACAGCTGCAGTGATAATTCCAAAACGTTTTTGCACGTTAGCTCCTTAAGGTTGGGGCGAAATGGATACTGGCGAAGCGTATTAAGCAGGTGGGTGAATGTCGACTCGCAAATGAACTGCAGGTAGCTGAGATAAGCAAAAACGCCCCTCGCTTTGAAGGGCGTTGTTGGTGGCGGGTGAAGGATTTGAACCTTCGAAGGCAGAGCCGGGGGATTTACAGTCCCCTCCCATTGGCCGCTCGGGCAACCCGCCAGGGTCTTACGGCTTGCGTAGATTACCTTATTTATTAGATCTCTAGAAATCGGCCCTATTCGGGAAGGATGACAGGCACTTGAGTAATCAAGCCTCCATCGATGACATAGGAAGCTCCTGTTACGAATGAGGATTTATCAGAACATAAGAAGCCAACGAGATTGCCTATGTCGTGAATGCTTGCCATGCGACCTATCGGATGAGAAAGTCCCCATTCATGTAAGAGATCTTCTTCGCTGCGATCACCTTTAAATGATTGTGCTGTAGCTCGTAGCATCGGAGTATCCACGCATCCAGGAAGTACCGCGTTACAACGAATCTGTTCGGCAGCGTAATCAACTGCAATAGCACGAGTGAGTGCATTGACTGCACCCTTTGAGGCAGCATATGCAACAACACCTTTCTGATTTGAAAGTGATTGCACAGAAGAGATATTGACGATTGAACCGCCCTTGGCTTTACGCATAAATGGAACGGCATACTTTGTTGTCAGATACATAGCCTTTACGTTAACGCCAAAAGTTTTTTCCCAAATCTCATCTGTGGTCTCTTCAGCGTTGCCATAAGTCTGAACGCCTGCGCTATTAACCAAATAATCTATGTGTCCATGCTTAGTGCCGACCTCTGTGACGGCGCTCTTCACTTGAGCTTCTGACGAGATATCTACCTTGACGCCTGAGAAGCGATCACCGTAGCTAGCGAACTCTGCTGTGGCGCTAGCGACTGCTTTCTCATCGACATCAAAGATAACTACGGTCGCACCATCTTCAAGCAGGCGTTGTGCACTGCCAAGACCAATTCCTTTGGCTCCCCCAGTAACAATTGCAACCTTATTCATGGAAACTGCTCCTTATCTGCGCGCCGTTCTTCTGAACTTCTTCAATTGTGCGAGATCCTGAAAGTGACATGCCATTGATAAATTCGCGGCGCATTAAGTCAATTACTTGTTGCACCCCTTTTTCACCATTTGCCATTGCACCATAAAGATAGGCGCGACCGATAAAGACTGCCTTCGCTCCTAGCGCTACTGCGCTTAAGGCATCGAGGCCAGACATGATTCCGCCATCGATATAGACCTCAACCTTTTTACCAACTGCATCTACTACTTCAGGAAGAATCTCAAGTGGAACTGGCCCGCGATCAAATTGGCGCCCGCCGTGGTTGGAGAGAATGATTCCTTGGACTCCACATTTAGCAACCGCCTTGGCATCGGCAACGCTCTGAATTCCCTTGATGACAATGGGTCCATCCCAGACAGAGCGTAGCCATTTAATATCTTCAAAATCAGTTGATGGATCAAAGATGAGAGCTGCTAACTCAGAGAGCGGTTTATCCCAACCGCGGAAGGCTGCAAACTCGAGCTTGCCAGTTGTAAAGAGATTGAGCCACCAGATTGGTTTGCGTGCAATAGATAGAACAGTGCTTAGCCTAATCTTTGGCGGAACGGTGAGACCGTTGCGATTATCGCGATAACGAAGTCCAGCAACAGGTGTATCAACTGTCAGCACAAGCGCTTCGAAGCCGGCGTCCTTTGCCTGCTTGATAACTGCCAAAGTGTCAGAACGATTCTTCATGACATAGAGCTGAAACCATCTGCGGGAGTTTGGCACTGCGGCTGCAAGTTCTGCCGGAGATGTTGTTCCCATCGTAGAGAGCGCATAAATCAAGTTGTTCTCTGCTGCCACATTTGCAACCGCGGGTTCGCCGACATGGTGCATCAATCGGGTATAGCCGGTGGGCGCAAAGCAGATTGGAAGATCAATACTCTTTCCAAGAATCTTTGTTGAAGTATCAATATCTGAAACGTCACGTAAGACACGTGAATTGATTTCAACTCGCGCTAAAGCCTGGCGAGTGCGGTCGTAGGCAACTTCATCAACAGCGCTTCCCTCGACATAATCAAAGACAACCTTGGGAGTTCGCTTCTTTGCGATTGCAGCCAGGTCAGCAACGTTCTGTGCCCTCTGCAATCTGCCCTTATATGGGTTGAGCGATGGCAACGTCCAGTCAATCAAAGACCAGAAGTACGGAAGGCTCGGCAGTTTACGTGCGCTCCGAATCATGAGTACAAATTACCCTACAATGGCGCACATTAGAATGTGTCAATAAGAATTGAATTACCAAAGGGGTCCAGAACGTGGCAGACAGCAGTTTCGACGTAGTATCAAAAATCGACCGCATGGAGCTCGATAACGCCATTAATCAAGCAATCCGTGAAATCGATACACGCTTTGACTTTAAAAATACCGGTGCCAAGATCGAACTGGCTGGCGACAAGATTGCCATCGAAGCAGGTACTGAAGAGCGCGCAAAGGCTGCACTCGATGTCGTCAAAGATAAGATGATTAAGCGTGGAGTTTCTCTAAAGCACCTCGAAGCTGGAGACCCACAGTTATCAGGAAAAATCTACAAGATTGCTTGCACTCTCAAAGAGGGAATCTCAACTGAGAACGCAAAGAAGATTGCAAAGTTTTTACGTGATGAGGGCCCAAAATCAATTAAGACTCAGATTCAGGGTGATGAGCTACGTGTTTCATCTAAGAGCCGTGATGATCTTCAAGAAGCCATCGAGCAGATAAAGAATGGCAAGTTTGAGTTTGCTGTCCAATTTGTTAACTACCGATAAGTGGTAAAGGCAAGGAGCGAGTACTCGCTCGGACTTCTCTTTGGAGTTGGCGCCTACGTTTTTTGGGGGCTCTTTCCACTTTATTGGCCGCTACTCAAACCTGCCAACCCACTAGAGATAGTTTCTCACCGTGCAGTGTGGACCTTGGTTTTCTGCATCATCGTCCTTGCCCTTTTACGTCAACTTAAATCAACGCTCGCCATCATGAAGCACCCCAAAAAGATGACTGGCTTGTTTGCAACAACCGTTCTTATCTCCATCAATTGGCTTACCTATATCTGGGCAACAAATAATGGGCACGTCGTTGAAGCTGCTCTGGGGTATTACATCAATCCCCTGATCATCATCGCCTTTGGAGTTCTACTCTTGCGCGAGAAGATGCGCCCGATGCAATGGGTTGCAGTTGGTATCGCAGCTATCGGAGTAACAATTCTTACAATTGATTACGGTCGTCTGCCTTGGGTTGCAATTTCATTGGCGCTTTCTTGGGGAACCTACGGTCTCTTAAAAAAGAAGTTAGATCTAGGTGCGCTAGAAGGTTTGACAATCGAAACGCTTATCTCGCTCCTTCCCTATGGTTTCTACCTCTTCTACCTAGGTAACCAAGGGACAGGACAGTTTGGCCATGGACTGCTTCTGACCATCCTTCTCATTAGCGCAGGGGCTATGACAGCCATTCCGCTGCTCTTGTTTAATGGCTCTACTACACGCCTGCCGTACAGCACTATCGGCCTGCTTCAGTACATCACACCGACGATTCAGTTCTCAATTGGTGTCTGGATTAATCACGAAGAGATGCCGACAGCGCGCTGGATCGGATTTATTGTTATTTGGTTAGCGCTGGCAACTCTTGGAACAGATTTAGTGCGCTCAAGCAGAGCGATCGACAATCGCATCGCACAATGAAAATAGCGCACCAGTAACGTCATTTACAGGCAACGGGCCAAGAGCAGCGCGGGCATCACGTGCAACCTGCTGTAACTGCTCTTTCGACTCTTCCAGTGCTGGATGTGTACGAAGCTCTCTCAGGACGCTGGCAACTACTGCTTCATCTTTGATTGGAGCACTCACAAGTTTCTGCAACTTCTTATCTTCAGGACGATTTGATTTCATGAGGTTGAGTGTTACCAAGGTAGGCACACCTTCACGCAAATCTGTTCCGGGAGTCTTGCCTGATTGATGAGAATCGCTAGCGATATCAATGATGTCATCTGCTAATTGGAAGGCAATACCTATCTTTTCACCAAATACCGTTAGGGTCTCTTTGATCTCATCCGGTGCACCAGAAACCATGGCACCAAAACGCGCACTCGCTGCAATGAGAGAACCAGTTTTATCTGCAACAACTTGCAGGTAGTGCTCGAGCGCATCTTCACCGTTCTGTGGTCCTTGCGTCTCCATGATCTGACCAATTACTAGGCGCTCAAATGTTGATGCTTGTAGGCGAACTGCTTCAGGTCCGATATCGGCAAGTAGGGCCGAGACCTTGGCAAAGAGATAATCACCAGTCAAGATTGCAACGGTATTTCCCCAACGACTATTTGCGCTCTCTACACTGCGTCGCAAGCGCGCTTCATCCATGACATCATCGTGATAGAGCGTTGCGACATGGGTAAGTTCGCAGACAACTGCGGATTCAACAATTCCAAAACGATTCTTATCTCCATAATGAGATGCCAGCAAAGTTAGCAACGGTCGTAAACGTTTACCGCCTGCAGCAACTAAGTGACGCGAAGTCTCTTCAACAAGTGGGTAGTCACCTTGAATGTGGCTCAGAAGAAGGCTCTCCACCTTCTGCATACCCAGCGCTAATTCGGCCTCTAATTCAGGGGCGATGCCAGGTATTCCGATAGCTGCCATTAGCGGATGAAGAAGGCGGTTGATTCAATGAAATTCAAGAGAGGTGCTGGGAATACACCGAGCAGAATCGTCACAACTGCGGAGACTGTGATCGTGATTGTCGTCAGAGCAGATGGGATGACCACACTGGTGCCATCTTCGACTGGATCCTTAAAGAACATCAAGACGATAACGCGGATGTAGAAGAAAGCGGCAATCGCAGAAGCTAGTACACCAGTAATCAAGATTGCAGTACTGCCCGACTCGTATGCTGCTGAGAAGATTGAGAACTTTCCGATGAATCCAGATGTTAAGGGAATACCAGCAAAGGTGAGAAGGTAGAGCGCAAATACTGAAGCTACCAATGGAGAGCGTTTTCCAAGGCCGCTCCAACGATTGAGGTCGGTAACTTCTCCAGCAGAGTCACGGATCAACGTCACAATTGCAAAGGCGCCGAGTGTGGCGATTCCGTATGCAAAGAGATAGAAGATTGAAGAATCAAGTCCCGACTTACTCAAAGCGATAACGCCTGCAAGTAAGAATCCCGCATGTGCGATTGATGAGTAAGCCAACATGCGCTTTACATCTCGTTGTGTAATTGCAACAACTGAACCAAAAACCATCGTAATAATTGCAACTAATACGAGCGCTGGCTTCCACTGCCACTCTGCATTTGCAAAACCAACGTAGAAGATTCGCAAGATGGCGCCAAAGGCTGCAATTTTTGTTGCCGCCGCCATGAAGCCGGTAATCGCAGTTGGTGCCCCTTGGTAGACATCGGGAGTCCATGCATGGAATGGGACAGCTCCGACTTTAAAGAGAAGTCCGACTGAAAGGAATGCGATTCCCATAAGTAAGAAGATGTCGTTACCTGATCCCCCGACAATGCTCTCTTGGATTCCAGAGAGTGTGATTGTGCCTGAATAGCCATAGAGATAGGCGATTCCAAAGAGGAAGAAGGCTGATGAGAAGGCGCCTAGAAGGAAGTACTTCAGCGCTGATTCTTGTGACATCAAACGGCGACGACGTGAAAGACCAGCCATCAGATAAAGAGGTAGAGATAAAATCTCAAGTGCAACGAAGAGAGTGATGAGGTCTGTAGCAATCGGGAAAATTAACATTCCGGCGACAGCAAAGAGCGTAAGTGGATAGACCTCGGTGACGCGCAAATCCTTCTGTAGCGATTGACGCTCTTCTTCAGATCCTGGAACTGCCGCTGCCATTGCAGTGAAGTTTTCTTGATCTGCGATGAGGAAGATTGCCAAGAAGGAAATAATCAGCACCGATGCCTGAATAAGGACAGCTGCGCCATCAAATGCAACCGAGCCCATAGCGGCATCCACTGATGATTGATTTCGCACTGTCATCAAGGCTGCAAATGCAGTAACCAGAGCAAATGTGGAAATAAAGAGTTGAGAGCTATGACGCGCTGCGCGTGGAGCAAATGCTTCAATCAAAACGCCAATGATGGCGCCTGCAAAGACAATCAGAATCGGAGCTAGCTGCGCGTAGTTCAGGACCGGAGTTACGAATGTCATTTACTTACCTGCGCTCTCTGATGGAACTGGATCCGTAAAGCCTTGTGACTCAATTACCTGAGCTGCCACCGGGTTGATGACGTTGAGCAAAGGAGCGGGATAGAAACCAAGTGCAATGATGATCGCCATTACAGGAGCGACAGCAAACTTTTCGCGCAGATTGAGGTCTGGCAGGTTCTCATTTCCAGGTGTAGTCGGCCCATGAAGCGCCTTCTGTACCGGAATCAAAATGTAGAGCGCTGCGAGAACGATTCCGAATGTGGCAAGAACTGCAGCAACTGGATAGCGAGTAAATGTTCCGACGAGAACTAAGAACTCACTGACGAAGCTTGATAGCCCCGGAAGCGCCAGCGATGACATACCTGCGATAAAGAATGACCACGCCATGATTGGAGTGACCCGCTGGAGCCCACCAAAGTCGGCAATCGTTGAAGATTTACGGCGTGCAATCATCCAGCCGGCAACGATAAAGAGCGCTGCTGTCGAGAAGCCATGGTTAAACATATAGAGGATTGCGCCGCTATGGCCTTGGGTAGTCATAGCGAAGATTCCCATGGTGATAAAGCCGAAGTGAGAAATAGATGTATAGGCAATCAGGCGCTTGATATCTCGAGCTCCTATTGCCAAGAATGCACCATAAAGAATTGAGATAACAGCCAGAACAATAATCACTGGTGTAAATGTTTTCGATGCATCCGGGAAGAGCGAGAGACAGAAGCGGATCATTCCAAATGTTCCGACCTTGTCGAGTACACCGAGTAAGAGCACTGATGTACCTGGTGTTCCTGATGCTGCTGCATCTGGCAACCAAGTGTGAAGTGGCCAGAGCGGCGCCTTGATTGCAAAGGCGATAAAAAATCCCAGGAAGAGCAGATTCTGAGTAGTTGAACTCATGTAGTTATGCATCTGCGATAGCTCAGTGATATCGAAAGTTGCTCCACCATTCTTACTTGAGATGACGTAGAGGCCGATGATTGAGGCAAGCATCAAGAGACCGCCGAAGAGGCTAAAGAGCAAGAACTTCACAGCAGCTGCTGCGCGTTCTCCGCTGCCATATCCACCAATAAGGAAGTAGACCGGGATCAACATCGCTTCAAAGAATACGTAGAACAAGAAGACATCGGTGGCAGCAAAGACGCCAATCATCATCGTCTCAAGAACGAGGATAAGAATGTAGAAGACCTTGGCAGACCAGCGCCCACCTTCAGATTCATTCCAGCCCGCCAGGACAACAATTGGGGTCAGAAGAACTGCAAGAAGTATAAGAACTAGTGAGAGGCCATCAACGCCAACTGCGTAGTTGATTCCGAATGACGGAATCCACTCTACTGATTGAACAAATTGAAATGCGGTATTTGATTCATCAAAGTTTAGCCACATCAAGATTGCTGAGATAGCAACAAGAATTGTGGTGCCGAGGGCTGCCTGCTTGACACGAAGTACCTGCTCAGCAGGAATTACTGCAATGAGTAATGCACCAACAAGCGGAAGAATTCCAAGAAGCGTTAGCGAGTTCATAGCGTGACCACCCAAATTCCTGCGATGAGAGCAACTGCACCTACAAGAATCAGCGCTGCATAACTACGTGCAAATCCTGATTGAGATCTGCGCAAGGTAGCTCCTGCACCGAGGGCAGTACGGCCGATGCCGCGAACTGCGCCATCGACAACTTTTTCATCACCCTTAACAAGCAAACGAGTAAGTGCTTGGCCAGGGCGCATGAAGACCGATTCGTTAAATGAATCCTGCAATAGATCCTTACGTGCGATTCGGGTAAAGATTGAGACGTTTTCAGGAGCAACTGCATCGATCTCAGAGAGCTGATACTTCACGATGGCAATTCCAACGCCAATAGCAACCGCGGTCAGAGCCATCGCTGAGACAACGATTGGTGCAAAGAGATGTTCCTCGTAGTGGTCTTTGCCGTGATCACCAAAGACTGGGTTGAGCCAGTTAGCCAACGCATCACCGCGATAGAAGAGCAGACCAGAAGTGACAGAACCAATGGAAAGAACCACCATTGGGAACCACATTAAGAATGGTGACTCGTGTGGGTGTTGATCTTCTTCCCAACGCTTTGGGCTAGTGAAGGTCAGAATCATTACGCGAGTCATATAGAAGGCTGTAATTACTGCGCCGAGTAGGCCGATTGAACCCAAGAGGATTCCTTTGAATCCACCTGCATTAAATGCAGTTTCAATAATTAGATCCTTCGAATAGAACCCTGCGAAAGGTGGCACTCCAATAATTGCGAGGTAACCAAGTCCAAAGGTAATAAAGGTAATAGGCATAAATTTTCGGAGCGCACCATAACGCCTCATATCAACGGTGTCATTCATTCCGTGCATAACTGATCCTGCACCCAAGAACATTCCCGCCTTAAAGAATCCGTGTGTCAGCAGGTGCATGATTGCAAATGCATATCCCGCTGGTCCGAGGCCGGCGCCAAGAACCATGTAACCGATCTGAGACATTGTGGAGGCAGCAAGCGCCTTCTTAATGTCATCTTTAGCGGTACCGATAACAGCGCCAAAGAGCAAGGTAATTGCACCGACGATGACAACAATCAGCTGAGCAGTTGGAGCTGCATCAAAGATAAAGTTTGAACGAACGATGAGGTAGACACCTGCTGTCACCATTGTTGCTGCGTGAATCAACGCTGACACTGGAGTCGGTCCCGCCATCGCATCGCCGAGCCATGCCTGCAATGGGAACTGCGCAGATTTACCTGCTGCTGCAATGAGCAACATGATTCCGATTGCAGTCAACGCCGTCTCGGATGCACCTTCTGATGCCTCTTTGACTCCTGCAAAGGAGACTGTGCCAAGGGTTGCAAATGCAATCATGATGGCGAAGGAAAGTCCCATGTCACCAATACGGTTCATGACAAATGCCTTCTTGGAAGCTGTGGCATATGCCGGCTTCTGATTCCAGAACCCAATCAATAGGTAAGAAGCTAAACCGACACCTTCCCACCCAACATAGAGAGTTAAGTACGAATCACCAAGAACAAGTAAGAGCATCGCTGCAATAAAGAGGTTGAGATAAGCAAAGAAACGACGACGGTTCTCATCATGTGACATATATGAGATTGAGTAAATGTGAATCAGAGTTCCAACGCCGGTAATAAGCAGAACAAAGCAGATTGAGAGCTGGTCAAGGAGAAGGCCAGCATCTACTTGGAATGATGCGACATCAATCCAGGTAAACAACTTCTGACTGATGGCTCGTTCTTCAGTGGAGCGAGAAAGCATCTGCGAGAGCTGATAGAGGCCAACTCCAAATGACGAAGCTGACATCGCTGTTCCGAGTAGGTGCCCCCACTTATCAGCGCGGCGACCAGCGAGCAAAAGTGTGACAGCTCCAAATAGCGGGAGCGCGATGAGGTAGACCAAAGATGATGAAGTAACCATTTTTATCGCTTCAACAAACTAGCATCATCGATAGATGCTGAACGGCGAGATCGATAAATGGCGATAATGATGGCTAGGCCAACAACTACTTCGCAGGCTGCCACGACCATCGTAAAGAATGCAGTTACTTGTCCTTCGAGAGTTCCATTAATTCTTGCGAAGGTAACCAATGTCAGGTTTGCCGCATTGAGCATCAGCTCGATGCACATAAAGACAACGATTGCGTTGCGGCGAACAATGACGCCAATAGCACCAATTGTGAAGAGTAGGCCAGCTACATAGAGGTAGTTATACGGATTCACTACTTCTCCTCCTGCACTGTGTTATCAACTTCGCCGAGTGCAAATTGGCTTGACTCCAACATATCTCCACGAGCTTTGAGCGTTGCAGAGATTGAGTTTGGTGCTGGAGTGCCATCTGGAAGAAGTGCTGGAACATCGACTGCGTTGTGACGGGCATACACACCTGGGTTTGGAAGACCGGCTGCAGAAGCAAGTGAACCTGTGCGGAAGCGAGCGATCGATTGTTCGCGCTGAGTTGGTCGCGCAACTGTACGTTGATGATGCGCTAGCACCATCGCGCCAAGGGCTGCAGTAATCAAAAGTGCAGAGATTGCTTCAAATGCAAAGACGTAATCTGAGAAGAGCAGCTTTGCTAGCCCCTGCACATTTCCATCTTTATTTGCTTCAGCAAGTCCAATCGCTGGGCGCCCTAAAGTTGCGCGGCTAATGAGAGATACCAATAAACCACCAAAGCCGAGCGCTGCAGTGATTGCAATTGCTCGAAGGCCAGGAATTGTCTCGGTCAATGAATCTGATGCATCGACTCCGACCAACATCAAGATAAAGAGGAAGAGCATCATGACTGCGCCTGTGTAGACAACAATCTGAACGATTCCAAGGAATACCGCATCTTGGGCAATATAGAAGAGTGCAATTGTGATCATGATCCAGGCAAGCAGAAGTGCTGAGTGAACTGCCTTCTTTACTACGAGCATTCCGATTGCAGCAATGACAGAAAGTGGTCCGAGTATCCAGAACATCACTTCTTCAGGAGTTTGAATCGTCAACATTAATTCACTCCCTGTGAAGGATGTGCTTCCTTGACATCACCGTTGTAGTAATTGGTATCGGTCATGCCTGGATACATCGGATGAGGTGGCGCCAACATTCCTTGGCGAAGTGGAGCTAGCAGATCTTCCTTTTCGAAGATCAACTTTTCACGCTTGTCATCTGCAAGTTCATATTCATTAGTCATTGTCAGCGCACGAGTTGGGCAGGCTTCGACGCAGAGTCCGCAGAAGATGCAACGAAGATAATTAATTTGATAGACCGCACCATGGCGTTCTCCAGGAGAGAGCTGATTGCCAGGAGTGTTATTGCCACCTTCTACATAGATTGCATCTGCCGGACATGCCCAAGCACAGAGTTCGCAGCCGATGCACTTTTCAAGTCCATCCGGATGGCGGTTAAGTTGATGGCGACCATGGAAACGTGGCTGAGTTGGTGCCTTTACATCAGGATATTGAACGGTCTGATTCTTCTTAAACATAGAAGAGAAGGTGACCCAGAATCCCTTCGCTTGCTTGCCGAGAGGAGCGGGACCTGGCTGCTCAACTTCAGTGAATGGAACTGAGTTGATATCAGCTTGTCCTGAACTCTTCTTCTCTAGCTTTGAGTTCTCGTTGAAGTCAGTCATTACTTCTCTCCTGACACGTTAATTGATTGCACTTGTGGAAGAGATGGAATTGGGAAGTCTGGCGCTTCACCCTCTGGCTTTGGAGCGCGCGCCTTTTGCTTATTGCGATCCAAGAGCGAGCTAGCAGCCATCACCAAGATAACGATTCCAGCAGCGAACGAGATGAGGGCAACGCGTGATGCACCTTCTTGCTGTAGAACGCGAAGTGTTGCCACAATCAAAATCCAGATGAGTGAAACTGGAATCAATACCTTCCAGCCAAACTTCATAAACTGGTCGTAGCGAAGACGTGGGAGCGTTGCACGCAACCACATAAAGATAAAGAAGAAGAAGATAACTTTGGCAAAGAACCAGACCAGGGTGAACCAGCCACCAAGCCAGCTTTCTGTAAAGCCAAGACCTGGAAGTGCGTGATATCCACCAAGGAAGAGCGTTGTTGCCAGCGCTGAGACTGCAATGATGTTGACGTATTCAGCCAAGAAGAAGAGTGCGAACTTAAGGGAAGAGTACTCGGTGTGGAAACCACCAACGAGCTCACCTTCAGCTTCAGCAAGGTCAAATGGTGCGCGGTTGGTTTCTCCGACCATAGAAATCACATAGATAACAAATGATGGGAAGAGAACGATTGCGTTCCAGATATTGTCATGCTGAGAGCCAACGATGTCAGAGGTCGACATTGATCCGGCATAGATAAAGACAGCAACAAGAGAGAGACCCATTGCGATTTCATAGGAAACCACTTGAGCACTTGAGCGAAGACCACCAAGTAGCGGGTAGGTAGAACCAGAAGACCAACCAGCCAATACAACGCCATACACACCGATAGATGTAACTGCGAGGATATAGAGAACGCCTACCGGCAAATCAGTCAGTTGTAGCGCGGTCTGCTGCCCAAAGATGCTTACCTCACCCGTCATTGGGATAACGGCAAAGGCCATAAAGCACATCGATGTGGCGATGATCGGCGCCAAGATAAAGACAATTTTATCGGCTGCTGCAGGAATGATGTCTTCCTTCAGCGCTAGCTTTACGCCATCAGCCAAGGATTGCAATAAACCAAATTTTCCAACGCGGTTCGGTCCAGTACGTAGCTGCATCTTTGCCAAGACGCGACGTTCGGTCCAAACGGCCAACAAGGTAGAGATGACGCAGATAATGAAAACAATCAGCGCCTTTACAACGATAAGCCAGACGGGATCTTGTGCCAAGAGTTCTGCTGTTGTCATGCCTTCACCACCGTAACTACTTCGCCGTGAACTGCATCGAGTGCAACAAGTGCTTGGGATGCAAATGAATTACGTGGAATCCAAACCGCATCATCATGAATATCTTCAACTAGTACTGGAATAGTGATTGAGCCATGTGCATTCGACACTCGCACTTGCTCACCGCTATTTACGCCCATCGCCGCTGCGCGCTTTGGAGATACGACAGCAACAGTTGGTCGACGAGTTCCAGCCAAATTATCTTCACCCTTTTGCAACGTTCCCATATCCAGCAAGCGGCGCCATGAAGTCAAGATGGCGTCGTTACCTGAAACAGATGGCGTTGATACTGGGGCCACTGAATTCATAGCAACGCGTGCACCATCCCACTTACCGAGTTGGTTAAATTCGCGAGCCGCCGCTGTGACTGTGCCCAATGAAATTGGATTACCGAGTGCATCTGCGAGCATCGAAAGAATACGAACATCGCTGCGGTTATGTGAATCAGCAACTGCTGAATCAAAGGCGCGGGCGCGGCCTTCCCAGTTAAGGAAGCTGCCGCTCTTTTCAGTGATTGCAGCAACTGGAAGAACAACATCTGCAACTGCAGTCACTGAACTTGGTGCAATCTCGAGTGAGACGACAAAAGATTTCTTAAGAGCAGCAAGAGCTTCTGATCCGTGGTGAAGATCGTGAGCATCAACTCCGCCCACAACAACTGCATCAAGGTTTCCTGCTGCAAGTGCGACAAGAATTTCAGAAGTTGTGCGGCCTGGCTCTGCAGGAAGTGAGCTAACGCCCCACGCTGCTGCAATATCTACGCGAGCTGCTGCATCAACAACAGGTCGACCACCAGGTAGAACGTTGCCAAGTGCGCCTGCTTCAAGTGCGCCGCGTTCTCCGGCGCGACGAGGAATATATGCAACCTTCGCACCAGTCTTGGCAGCAAGGGCTGCAACTGCTGAGAAGAGCCCTGCGCTTTCGGATGCGCGTTCTCCGACGAGGATGATTGATTTAGGTGTGAGTGAAAGAGCAGAAACAGCTGCGCTTTCAGCACCTGGTGCAACCTTGATGAACTCTGCCTTGAGTTTTTCCATGGCGATAGAGTGCTTAGTTGCTACTGCGGTGACTTTGAGGCCGCGCTTCTTAAATTGCTTATTGATTCGCAAGAAGACGATTGGAGATTCTTCTTCCGGTTCGAAGGCGATAAGTACAACCTGATCTGCAGTATCGATATCGCGATACGTTGTGGAAGAGCCTGCGACGTGTGCTGCTAAGAAATCACGTTCTTCATCTGAAGTCACTCGAGCGCGGTAATCAATATCGTTCGTACCAAGTGCAATACGAGCAAACTTTGAATAACCGTAGGCATCTTCTGTTGTAACGCGTCCGCCTGTGAGAACTGCAGCGCGCTTGCCCTTAAGACCTGCGGCAGCTGCAGCGAGTGCTTCAGGCCAAGAGGCTGCAACGAGTTCGCCCTCTGAATTTCGAACGAGTGGCTGATTAAGACGATCCAGTGCTGTGACGTACTTAAATGCCCAGCGACCCTTGTCGCAGTTCCACTCTTCGTTGACAGATGGGTCATCTCCTGCGAGACGGCGTAGCGTTTTGCCACGACGAACATCGGTGCGCATATCGCAACCTGATGCACAGTGCTCACAAGCAGATGGAGTTGAAACCAAATCGAATGGACGTGCACGGAAACGGTAGGAAGTACCGGTCAGCGCACCAACTGGGCAGATCTGCACAGTATTGCCAGAGAAGTAAGACTTAAATGGATCGTTCTCGTAGATGCCTACCTGCTGTAGAGCTCCACGTTCATTCAAAGTAATAAATGGATCAGATGCAATCTGTGCAGAGAAGCGTGTACAACGAGCACAGAGAACGCAACGTTCACGATCGAGCAAGACTGAAGATGAAATCGCAATTGGCTTCTCAAATACGCGCTTGTATCCATCGAGGCGCGCATCAGCGCGACCATTGCTCATCGCCTGGTTTTGAAGAGGACATTCACCACCCTTGTCGCAGACTGGGCAATCAAGTGGATGGTTACCGAGAAGCAGTTCCATAACACCTTGTTGCGCCTTATCTGCAACGGGGGATGTCAACTGTGTCTTTACGATCATGTTTGGCTCAACTGGAATTGTGCATGATGCCTGTGGCTTTGGGAATGCACGGCCGTTGATTTCAATATCAACCAAACATTGACGGCAAGCGCCAACTGGATCAAGAAGTGGGTGATCACAGAAACGTGGAATCTGAATTCCTAACTTTTCTGCTGCGCGAATTACCAAAGTTCCCTTTGGTACTGAAACTTCAAAGCCGTCGATAACGACGGTAATCAACTCGACTGCAACTGCTGAGCCTTGTGTTGTAGTCATTAGCTCACCGCCCCAGTAAAGAGAGTTGATTTCACGGGATCGAATGGGCAGGCACCGTTTGTCAGGTGAGCGATGTATTCGTCGCGGAAATACTTAATGGATGAAGTAATTGGGCTCGTTGCACCATCACCGAGTGCGCAGAATGAGCGACCCATGATGTTGTCGCAGAGATCGAGCAACTTCTCAAGATCTGCCTCTGTGCCAGTTCCGTTTTCAAGATCACGAAGGATCTGTACCAACCACCAGGTTCCTTCACGGCACGGTGTGCACTTTCCGCAAGATTCGTGCTTGTAGAACTCGGTCCAGCGAAGTACTGCGCGGACAACACATGTTGTTTCATCGAAAATCTGTAGCGCCTTTGTACCAAGCATCGAGCCGGCAGCAGAAACGCCTTCGTAATCCAGTGGAATATCAAGGTGCGCATCTGTAAAGAGTGGAGTTGAAGACCCACCAGGAGTCCAGAACTTGAGCTTGTGTCCGGTGCGAACTCCACCTGCAAGTTCAAGAATTTCGCGCAAGGTAATTCCAAGCGGTGCTTCAAATTGTCCAGGGTTATTTACATGTCCCGAGAGCGAATAGAGAGTTGCACCCTTTGACTTTTCAGTACCCATTGATTGGTACCACTCTGCGCCATTTGCAATGATTGCCGGAACAGATGAAATTGATTCGACGTTATTGACAACAGTTGGGCGCGCATAAAGGCCAGCGATTGCTGGGAATGGTGGGCGAAGTCGTGGTTGACCACGGAAACCTTCGAGTGAATCAAGGAGCGCAGTTTCTTCACCACAGATATATGCACCAGCGCCAATGTGCAAAGTGACATCAATTCCATTACCAAGGTGACCGGCCTTATATGCATCAGCGATTGCTGCATTAACGCGACGAACTACGTGCGTTACTTCGCCACGAATATAAATGAATGCGCGCTTTGCGCGAATTGCATGGCAGGCGATGATGCATCCTTCAATTAATACATGTGGGTTCGCCATCAAAAGTGGGGTGTCTTTACATGTTCCAGGCTCTGATTCATCAGCGTTAACGACGAGATAGTGATCTTTATCGTCACCCTGTGGGATAAATCCCCACTTCATTCCTGTTGGGAAGCCTGCTCCACCGCGACCGCGGAGACCAGAATCTTTCACTATTTGGATGACAGCATCAGGATCCATAGCGAGAGCTTTCTTAGAAGCGCCGTAACCGCCATGGCGTGTGTATGCCTCGATAGTAAATGAATCTTTTTCGTCCCAGTGAGCAGAAAGGACAGGAGTTAACTTTGACATTACTTACCTTCCTTTGAGAGCTTGAGGCCAAGCAAGGTTGGCTCGCCCGCTTGTACGCCTTCGCGTGCAAGTCCGTCATCGAGACCAGCGAGAACTGCAGATGCTTCTTTATATGTAACTAGTCGGCTTGGACCACGAGTTGGTGCAGGCGGATTTCCTGCACGCGCACCATCAACGAGCGCCTTTGCAGATTCAACTGTCTGGTTGTCGTAGAACTCCCAGTTAGCCATCACTACAGGTGCGTAATCGCAAGCCGCGTTACATTCGATATGTTCAAGCGAAACCTTGCCATCGGCAGTAACGCCATCATTTTCAATGCCGAGATGGTCTTTAAGAGATGCGAAGATGGCATCTCCACCCATAACCGCACATAAAGTATTTGTGCAAACGCC
This sequence comes from uncultured Candidatus Planktophila sp., assembly GCA_964533845.1. Classification (GTDB taxonomy): domain Bacteria; phylum Actinomycetota; class Actinomycetes; order Nanopelagicales; family Nanopelagicaceae; genus Planktophila. Next base: position 11,841 of record CAZHPQ010000005.1, on the reverse strand, counting down.
TATGTGGTACTCGCCCACTGGCTTGCGCTTGTATTGGGTGTAGAAGGTGGCTACTGCAGAAACTTCAGCAGTTTCAATCTCTAGAAGTTCTGAGATTGTTTCGATTCCTTCATTGGTGACATAGCCAGATACTGACTGCACGTAATGAAGCAAAGGCATGATGGCAGAGCGGCTACGTGGGTAGCGCTTGATAATTGTCTGCATGAGTTCGCGATCAAGAGTCATTAGCGGTCCACTCCTCCCATAACAGGATCGATAGATGCAACAGCGCCAACGATGTCAGCGACCATTCCACCTTCGCTCATTGCTGAAATTGATTGCAAGTTATTAAAGGATGGTTCGCGGAAGTGAACGCGGTATGGACGTGTGCCACCGTCTGAGACAACGTGCGCTGCCAGTTCTCCGCGTGGAGATTCAACTGCAGCATATGCCTGGCCTGCTGGAACACGGAAGCCTTCTGTTACCAACTTAAAGTGGTGAATCAAAGATTCCATAGATGTGCCCATGATTTCGCGGATGTGATCAAGTGAGTTACCAAGTCCATCTGCACCAAGAGCCAACTGCGCCGGCCATGCAATCTTCTTATCTGCAACCATTACTGGCTGACCTTCAAGCTTGTCGAGCTTATCGACAGCTTGTTCGATGATGCGAAGCGATTGCTCAAGTTCATTCATGCGACATAAGAAACGGCCATAAACATCTGCAGTGTCGGCTGTGACAACATCAAATTCATAGTTTTCATATCCGCAGTAAGGCTGCATCTTGCGTAAGTCCCAAGGAAGACCAGTTGAACGTAGAACTGGCCCAGTAATTCCAAGAGTTGTACAACCAGCGAGATCGAGATAACCAATTCCTTCAGTGCGCTTCATCCAAATTGTGTTACCAATGAGAAGGGTTGCATTATCTTTAAAGTTCTTGCGCAGAGTCTTGACCAATTCGCGGAGCTTGATATTCATGCCTGCAGGAAGATCTTGTGAAACTCCACCTGGGCGTACATATGCCATATTCATGCGAAGACCGGTAATTTCTTCAAAGGCATCGAGTACTGCTTCGCGCTCACGGAAGGCGAAGAACATTGGACCCATCGCACCTAGTTCAAGAGCTCCGGTACCGAGGGCAACCATGTGAGATGAGATGCGGTTGAGCTCCATCATTAAGACGCGGATAACAGATGCGCGCTCTGGAATATCGTTGGTAATTCCAAGCAACTTTTCAACTGCCAGGCAGTATGCAGTCTCATTAAAGATTGGTGACAAGTAATCCATGCGGGTCGCAAAGGTGACCGCTTGGGTCCAGTTGCGGAACTCAATGTTCTTCTCAATACCTGTGTGGAGATAACCGATACCTGTACGTACTTCAGTGACAGTTTCGCCCTCGAGCTCAAGAACTAATCGCAATACACCGTGAGTTGATGGGTGCTGTGGACCCATGTTGACGATGATGCGCTCTTCTTTAGATTCTCCAATTTCAGAGACGAGTGAATCCCAATCGCCACCAGTGACAGAGAAGACTGTGCCTTCAGTGGTTTCGCGTGAGGATGCGTATGGATCAAAGGTAGTCATCGATAGCTCCTGCGTTCAGAAGGTGCAGGCGTTGTTGCGCCCTTATATTCAACAGGAATTCCACCAAGTGGATAGTCCTTACGTTGTGGGTGTCCATCCCAGTCATCTGGCATCAAGATGCGAGTAAGACCTGGGTGGCCATCAAAGATAATTCCAAACATGTCGAACACTTCGCGTTCGTGCCAGTTATTTCCGGCCCAGACTTCAACTACAGATGGAATATGTGGGTCAAGTTCTGAAGTTGCAACCTCAAGGCGGATGCGCTGATTCTTGGTCATAGAAAGCAGTGGATAGAGAGCAACGAGTTCAGCGCCGGTACGTTCTGGGTAGTGGACGCCAGAGACTCCCATGCACATTTCAAAACGCAACTTATCGCGCAAGATAAATGCGACTTCAACAAGTCGCTCTTTCTTTATATGAAGTGTGAGTTCGCCACGATCGACAACAACGCGAGTGATGGCATCTGAAAAATCTGGATATGCGCGCTCGAGGTCATCGGCAACTTCATCGAAGTAGCTTCCATATGGGCGCTCGGTTGATCCAAAGGAGACCGCTTGGCGAACCAGGCCGCCATAACCTGAGGTATCTCCGGTCCCTGCAGCGCCGAACATACCGCTCTGATCTTGAGTCATTTACGCCAGCAACCCCTTCATCTGAATGGTTGGCTTGGCGTTTAACGCTGCAAGTTCAACTTCTTTAATGATCGCTTCGCGATTTGGACCAAGCTTGGTATCGCTAATAAGTGCGTGGAGCTTGATGATTGCATCCATCAACTGTTCTGGACGCGGTGGGCAACCAGGAAGATAGATATCAACCGGAACAATATGGTCAACGCCTTGAACGATTGCGTAGTTGTTAAACATTCCGCCAGATGATGCGCATGCGCCCATTGAGATAACCCACTTAGGCGCTGTCATTTGATCATAAATCTGACGAAGCACTGGAGCCATCTTCTGTGAAACGCGACCAGCAACAATCATGAGATCTGCTTGACGAGGAGATGCAGAGAAACGCTCCATTCCAAAACGCGAAATATCGTGCTTTGGCGCAGAACCGAGCGCCATCATTTCAATTGCGCAACATGCCAGACCGAAAGTTGCTGGCCAGACAGAGCTTTTGCGCATGTATCCAGCCAAACCTTCGACTGTAGAGAGCAGAACTCCGCTCGGTAACTTATCTTCTAGGCCCACTAGATAAACCCCTTCAACGCTTTCAGCTCCATCACAATTAATCCCATTCCAATCCGCCGCGACGCCACACATATGCAAATGCGACGAAGACTGTTCCAATAAAAATTGCCATTTCAACGAGTCCAAATAATCCAAGTTGGTCAAAGGTGACTGCCCATGGATAAAGGAAAACGATTTCAATATCAAAAACAATAAAGAGCATTGCGGTAAGGAAGTACTTCACTGGAAAACGTCCGCCTTCGAGCGCTTGTGGCGATGGTTCGATTCCACATTCATACGCTTCGAGCTTGGCACGGTTGTAGCGAGCTGGGCCTGTAATGGATGCGATTGCTACAGAAAAGACTGCAAATCCAAGACCAATGGCAAAAATCACCAAAATTGGAATATATGGATTGGCGCTCACGAGCGAAATCCTAAGCGTTCAGCCAAGTCAATCAAACCGTTATGGCTTGCGGGCCTTGTGAACTGCGACAACTCCGCCAGTGAGATTCTTCCAAGTGACCTCAACCCAGCCAGCGGCGCTGATTTGCGCCGCTAATCCCTTCTGGTCTGGCCATGCTCTAATCGATTCAGCGAGGTAGATATAGGCATCTGGATTGGATGAGGTTTTGCGGGCGATCGCCGGAAGTGCACTCATGAGGTAATTGGTATAAATCGTGCGAAAGGGACCAAAGGTCGGGCTCGAGAATTCAGTCACGACCAAGGAGCCACCAGGCTTGACTACGCGATACATCTCAGCGAGCGCCTTGGCGGTCTTCTGGGTGTTTCGGAGCCCAAAGGAGATGGTCGCGACATCAAATTCGCCATCGGCGAAGGGGAGATTGAGGGCATCGGCCTTGGTGAAGGGCAGATGCGGGCGGGCTTTACGCCCAGCTGCCAGCATTCCCTCGCTGAAATCAGCGGGGATGACGTCGGCGCCAGCTGCTGCCAAGGGTTCTGAGCTTGAGCCGGTTCCGGCTGCCAGATCGAGAATCTTCATCCCAGGGCGAGGTTGGATCAACTTGGTTGTCGCCTTGCGCCAGGCCTTGGTGCGGCCCAGACTTAATAAATCGTTGACGAGGTCGTAGCGCTTTGCAACGCCATCGAACATGGCGGCAACTTCATCGGGATTCTTATCCATATTGGCGCGGGACATGCGGTTATTCTCCCTGAAGGTAGGCTTCGCGCACAACTTATAGAGCGCTCCAGAAAGGTCGATGCGATGTCACTTCACTCAAGTTCACTTCGTGCCACAGTCTTTCCACGCAGTACTGCGCTGACGCAAGCGCTCTTCGTTGTTGGCGGCGTTGGATTTATCGCAGCCCTTGCCCAGATTGCAATTCCAGTACCAGGGTCTCCTGTTCCTGTGACTGGCCAGACTCTTGCAGCACTTTTAATTGGAACTACATATGGCGCTCGCCTTGGTTTCATTACCTTCTCTACCTACTTACTCGCTGGAATCGCTGGAGCGCCTATATTCGCTGGATCAACCCACGGAATTGAGAAGGTCATCGGAGCAACCGGTGGTTACTTAGTTGGAATGTTGATTGCATCTTTCGTACTCGGATATCTCGCTGATCGAAAAGCAGATCAGAAATTTGTTACTTCTTTTCCTGCGCTCATTCTCGGTGATGTCATCATCTTTACCTTCGGACTTCTTTGGCTACAGGCCTCTCTTGACCTCTCATGGTCAGCAACGATTGCTGCTGGTTTAACTCCCTTTATCCTCGGTGAAGTTCTCAAGATTGCAATAACTGCAACATCTCTTCCACTTATCTGGCGCAAGATTTCTCGAACTCTTCAAAAATAAATGGCTTCACTTATCCCCGTCACCACAACTCGTATTGGTGATCACCTTCCGCTGCTAGATCTTCTCAATACCGACGCCCCTTTATCGTGGGTGCGCAATGGCGAAGGCCTTGTGGGATGGGGAGTTCATGCCACAACCACTGTCTCTGGTAAAGATCGCTTTGAAAAAGCGCGTCAGTGGTGGCATCACCAATTAGAAACTTTTTCAGTTGCTAACTCTGTCCACGGCAGTGGTACAGGCCCAGTGCTCTTTACCTCCTTCTCTTTCGATCGCAATCAAGAGTCAGTCCTTGTTATTCCTAAGGTGATTGTTGGTCAAAAGGGCGCGCAGTCATGGATTACCTGGATTGGCGATACGCCTCAACCTATTCTTCCTGAATCCCCCGCACAGTATTCACAAGGCACATTTACATTTGGTGACGGAAGTATTAGTACCTCTGACTGGAAAGAGCGCGTAGCAGAAGCAATCAAGCGCATCGATTCTTCTCAGGTCGACAAGGTTGTTCTTGCCCGTGATCTCGTCGCAGAATCAAATACCAAGGTTGAAACAATTCCTATTTTGAAGAAGTTAGCTGCGGAATATCCATCAACTTGGACATTTGCAGTAGACGGGCTAGTTGGTGCAACACCTGAACTTCTCTTAAGACTTTCTCGTGGAATGGTTACCTCCCGAGTTCTCGCAGGAACGATTCCTAAGACAGGTAATGACGAGAAAGATTTGGCACTGGCGGCATCCCTTGCGCGCTCATCTAAAGATTTAGAAGAACACGAGTATGCAGTGCGTTCTGTCGCTGATGCTCTCGAACCATTCTGCTCATCAACGAACGTTCCTGAATCTCCCTTCGTTCTGCACTTAGCAAATGTTATGCACTTGGCTACTGATGTAACCGGCGCACTCATTGAATCAAAGCAAAGAGTCGATGTCTTCTCGTTATTGCAGAGTCTTCACCCATCTGCAGCAGTCTGCGGTACTCCACGCAACATCGCTTTCGACATCATTACTGAAGTGGAAGGAATGAACCGCGGACGTTATGCCGGGCCTGTGGGTTGGATTGATGCCGGCGGAGATGGCGAACTCGGCATCGCACTTCGCTCTGGTCAGATCACAGATCGTGAGATCAGAATCTTTGCAGGCTGCGGAATCGTTGCTGGCTCTAACCCAGAGAAAGAGTTGGAAGAAAGCAACGCAAAGATGATCGCGATGCGCTCTGCGCTACATTGAATCTACTTGAGAATAAATCTTCTTTAAGAAATCTGCGTTAGTTTCACGATCTGGAGCTGTAATCACCACAACGCTCACGCCCTTAATTGGCGCCGCTAATTCACTCTTCAAATCAGCTTGCGTAGCAATGGTCTTTGCAGGAACTCCAATAGCGCTAGCGATGGCTGCTAAATCTTTGCCATGAGGAGTTCCGAAGACCTCTTCAAATCCTGCAACTCCGCGCTGTGACAGCGTTGAGAAGATTCCCCCACCATCGTTGTTGATGACCAATATCTTCAGATTGATATCTTCGTTATGAATTAAGCCAGTCAGATCATGTAAGAAACCAAGATCGCCAAGTACGGCAATGGTCTCTTTGCGCTGGGATGCGATACCGAGCGCTGTAGAGATATTGCCATCAATGCCCGCTAATCCACGGTTGGCAAAGGTTTCAACGCCTGTGCGAGCTGATGCAAAACCTTCAAGATCTCTAATTGGTCGAGATGACGAAACAAAGAGTGAAGTTCCGGCTGGAATCGCAGCACCAATCTCACGAGCAATGAGGGCTTCAGACCATTGTGAAATGTCGCCAACCATCTTGGCTGCGCGCTGAGAATACTTCTGCCACTTCTCTTTATATTCAGAGTCAGCTGGCTGCACTTCTACCTTGGGGATCTTCAGGAATTTCTGACTTGCCATGCGATCTGAGTCCACAGTTGCCATACGTGGGTCAATCACAATCTCTTTCCGCGCACTCTTGATGAAGGCATTGATAGAACGAGAAAGGGTTGTTCGTCCAATAACAACAACAGTATCTGGGGCTAAGTCATCTGCGATGGCGCGAGATGTCAGAAAGACGCTGGCATGTGAAATCGCCTTCTCAAAAGTCAGCGGGTCTTCTGCAATAACAGGCCAGTCAAGTTCTTCTGCAAAATCTCTAACGGCATCGACAGATAGCCCACCGCGGTCATGTCCAATGACTAAAACACCGCGGGTTGATTTAGTGTAGAAAGTTCCGGGAGTTTTACGATCAAAAATCTTTGGAGCTGTAATAGTTAATTCGTTGAGCCAGTTATCACTCTTGTCGCCAATAAGTGGTTCTTCAAATTGAATATTGAGATGAACCGGACCGCTCTGCAGAGAATTAAGGGGAAGCTCCATCGGATAGACGCTTCCTGAAACATCCGCAAAGTAACGGACCGCTTTCCCAAAGATGCGGGCTTGTTCAGTTGTCTGGTTAGCACCTGTCTTGCGAAGAGATGCCGGGCGATCTGCAGTGAGAACGAGAAGTGGAAGATTTGTATGTGATGCCTCAAGAACAGCAGGGTGGTAATTAGCTACCGCCGTTCCGCTAGTGCAGACGATTGGTACAGGACGTCCTGATGCTTTCGCTATACCGAGAGCAAAGAATGCAGCGGTTCGTTCATCTATACGTACATGAAGTTTGAGCAGGCCCTTAATGCTCGCCTGGTGAAAAGCGATAGAGAGCGGCGCATTGCGAGACCCTGGTGAAATCACTACATCGGTGATGCCAGCTTCAACGATCTGGCGAACAATGACGCGAGCAAGCAGAGTGGATGGATTAATCACAGGAGCTCCGCTGTCTTCATAACGCGATTCTTCCACCATTCATAGCGGTCGGGCGCCACTTCATATCCTGCGAAGTCAGGCTCAACTTCAGTAATTTCAATTTCACCGTTAACGATAGGCAGAGATGCGACATCGGCGCCAAGAAGTGAGCCTGTACCTAAGCCACAATCAAAGTTCATCTCTGGAAAAGATGCAGCAAGTTGTAATCCGTAATTTATTCCCACAGCACTTTCTAGCGCACTTGATACAACCACAGGAAGTTTGTGGTGTTCGGCTAATTTATGTGCACGTGCAATTCCACCAAGTGGTTGAACCTTAAGCATCACAAAATCCGCGGCACCGCTGAGATCAATCTCAAAGGGATCTTTTGCTTTGCGAAGAACTTCATCAATGGCAATCTTGAGAGGGATACGGATACTGGCCTTTAACTCACGCAGCTCTTCGAGAGTTGCACAGGGTTGCTCAACATATTCAAATGGACCAACTTCCTCATAAAAGGCGTAGAGATTGGTAAGAGCATCCTTAACGCTCCAGAGTCCGTTGACATCAATGCGAATTTTAATGTCACGACCAAGAGAACGAATCTGCGCCAGACGCGCAATATCTTCACCTAAGTTATCGCCAACCTTGACCTTAAATGTTTTGACGCCTTGATACGTATCGACAAGAGACTTAATTACTTGCTTATCGTTGGTTGCAGGGATGGTTCCGTTTACTTGTACTGAGTTGCGATAGAGCTTTGGGCGAGGCTTGGTAGCAGCCTCAATCGCGCACATCAGCCAAGGCGCGCACTCTTGGTAGTCATATTCAAGAAATGGTGAAAATTCGCCCCACCCGTATTCGCCCTGAAAGAGCGCTACTTCACGAACGGTAATCCCTCGAAAGTTTGTCTTAGTAGGCAGCGCAATGACGCGCATACTTTCGAGCAGAGAGAGGTCCATGTAATTAGGGGCGTCGCGGAAACTTTCCGAAATCAGGTTTGCGCTTTTCCTTGTAAGCATCGCGACCTTCTTGGCCTTCTTCGCTTAAGTAGAAGAGGAGGGTGGCATCGCCGGCAAGCTGTTGAATTCCAGCAAGGCCATCATCTGCAGCGTTCATAGAAGCTTTAAGTAGGCGAAGCGCCATTGGAGAGTTCTGCAACATCTCGCGACACCATGAAACTGTCTCTGCCTCTAACTCTTTGAGTGGAACAACTGTGTTAACAAGCCCCATTGAGAGCGCTTCTTGCGCATCATATTGACGCGTTAAGAACCAGATTTCGCGAGCCTTCTTCTGACCAACGCTTGCGGCAAGTAGCCCTGAACCATATCCACCATCAAATGAACCAACCATCGGTCCGGTCTGGCCAAACTTTGCATTCTCAGCAGCAATCGAAAGATCGCAGACAACGTGAAGAACATGTCCACCGCCAATAGCCCAACCTGCAATCATCGCAACAACTGGTTTTGGTGTACGACGAATTTGAACTTGCAGGTCTAGAACATTGAGTCGACCAACGCCTTGTTGTGAAAGCGTGTCTTCACCAAGGTATCCATCATCACCGCGAACGCTGATATCGCCGCCTGAGCAGAATGCTTCATCACCTTGGCCAGTCAAAATAATGACGCCAACTTCTGCGTTATCCCGCGCTAAATCAAAAGCAGCTTTTAATTCAATAATTGTTTGTGGACGAAATGCATTTCGTACTTCTGGGCGATTAATCGTGATCTTCGCAATGCCGTCGCCGATTTCATATTTGATGTCAGTAAATGCTTCACCACCCACACCGGTCACCCATGCAGGGATGGTTCGGTCACCAAAATCACGCTTTATCGGCTTGCTCACGATTCCTCCAATTGGTCTACGAGCGATAGCCTACGCGGGCAATGGAGCAGAACGCACAACGAGAACTTCGCGAAGTCAGTCCCGAATGGACGCTGGGCGAATTGATGGCTCGTATCGCTAAGGCCTTGGTCTCTGATGGACCAGCCCTGGCTTTCTCCTCCACTTCATTTACCAACGTCCCGCCAAGAATAAGCATCGTGGTCAAGACCACAGGTAGCTCTGGAGTTGCCAAAGAAGTTGGACTCTCCAGTGGTGCGCTACTTACATCAGCGAAGGCTTCACATAAATTTCTTGGAGCCGAGTTTGGAAATACCTGGTCGTTATTGCTGCCGCTGACTCATGTTGCAGGCATCAATGTTCTTATTCGCTCACTTGAACTTGGTACAGAACCAATTGATCTTCGCAATTATGAAGGTGAATATCCACAGGCGGATTTCACGGCAATCGTTCCTACTCAACTATTTCGAGCGCTCAATGGCGATGATCGATTGCTCAGGCATTTGCAGGCTGCCAAAGCGGTACTTGTAGGTGGGGCAGCTCTTGCACCTGATTTACATGTGCAGGCAAGTCAGGCGCAGATAAATGTTGTCACTTCATACGGCTCCTCTGAAACTGCCGGTGGTTGCGTATACAACGGAACACCACTTGATGGAGTAGAAGTTTCGATTACCTCTGAAAAGAAGATCGCCCTTAAAGGCGCGGTACTAGCAACAACTTATTTAGGCGCGCAGACGCTTTGGGATACACATATCCAAGATGGCTGGTTGATTACAAGTGATAGCGGACGTATTGAAAATGAAAAGTTAATTGTTGAAGGACGTATTGATGACGTGATTATCTCTGGCGGAGAAAATATTTCTTTGTCAGCTATAGAAGGTTCACTTCATGCCCAGTTCCCACACAAATCTTTTGCAGCTTTTGCGCTTAAGGATCCGCAGTGGGGAGATGCGCTACATGTGGCGGTTGCGGGAGATGGTTTTCCATCTGAGAACGAGCTAAACGATTACCTAGTCGAGAAATTTGGTGCGCCTTCGAAACCAAAGGGATACCTTTATCTTCCTGAACTACCACTCATCGGAATCGGTAAGGTAGATCGAAAGAAGTTACAAGAACTGTTGATGGAGGCGCCAAATTAATATTTGGATTCAAGGTGCGCGCCCGCGCACACTTCCAGCTGCGATTGGACCTGTTCTTGTTGCAACAGTTCTAGCCGGTAGTGCATGGCGCCCGTTGCAAGCCTTCCTTGCGCTGATTGTCGCTCTTGCCCTGCAGATTGCCGTGAATTACTCCAATGATTACTCAGATGGAATCCGTGGAACAGATGATGTTCGTGTTGGGCCAATTCGCCTCACAGCTTCTGGTTTAGCTTCAGCTAAAGCGGTAAAACGCGCCGCCTTTCTCTCATTTGGCGTTGCTTGTGTAGCTGGACTAGCGCTGGCAGCAACTTCTTCCTGGTGGATCTTGATTGTCGGAGCGATATCAGTGCTAGCAGCTTGGGGATATACCGGAGGCCGCACTCCTTATGGATATCGCGGCTTTGGCGAACTCTCTGTCTTTATCTTCTTTGGGGTTGTTGCAACTGTTGGTACTTATTACGTACAAACACTCGAATTTTCAATTGCAGCATTCGCCGCATCAGTATCGATGGGCTCTCTTTCATGTGCCCTCTTGGTAATCAACAACATTAGAGATCGCGAACAAGACGCACAGGTGAGCAAGAAAACTCTAGCGGTGCGATTGGGAGATGAAAATGCTCGTCGCTTCTTTATGCTGCTCTTGGCTTTGCCTTATATCTTTGCGCCACTCACAGGAAATCCGCTAGCTTTTCTCACACTTGCTTCTGCGCCTCACGCCCTTGCGATTGCGCGTGAGGTTCATGCGGGCGCAACTGGCGAAGCGTTAATTCCGCTTCTAGGAAGAACAGGTCAACTGCAACTGCACTTCTCTCTCACATTCGCCATTGCGCTCTCCTTCTAGTCGGTAAGCGAAGTTAAGTAGAAGGGCTTAGAATCTTCCTATGGTTCGTGCGCTAATAATTCTCTTGCCCCTGGCACTAACTCTCTTTACCTTTGTTGATTGCGCAATGCGCGATGATTCACAAATTAAAAAGATTCCTAAATGGGGCTGGCTCTTAGTAATTCTCTTCCTTCAGCCAATCGGAGGAATTGTTTACCTGGTAATTGGTCGCGGACGTCGCCCACGAGGTCCAAAGCCAGGAAAGAAGAGAATTCTTCCGCCTGATGACGATCCTGATTTCTTGCGCAGTATCTAACTATTTAAAGCCCTGAATAGGTGTGCTTACCTGTTCCCCAGACATTTACGTATACATAGTTAAATAAGAATGTTGACCCTGCGAAGATGCAGAGCCATGCTGCGCGGCGACCGCGCCAACCGACTGTTACTCGTGCGTGGAGATATGCAGCGTATGCAACCCAAGTGATAAATGCCCAAGTCTCTTTTGGATCCCATCCCCAGTAACGTCCCCAAGCGCTCTCGGCCCAAATAGCGCCAGCGATGACTGAGAAGGTCCAGAGTGGAAAGACAAAAGCAACGAGGCGATAGGAAAGTTGATCAAGTACTTCTATAGATGGCACCCGTTGTAACCAGGCCGGGCGACCACCGCGAGATTCGAGTCGTTCGAGATAGAGATAGGCGCCTGCGACAATATTTGCAAAGAGGAAGACTC
>CAZHPQ010000004.1:3028-37696 GCA_964533845.1 uncultured Candidatus Planktophila sp. | reverse complement strand
TGAAATCTCCAACTCAGGTTTGTAGCATAGCGAGATTAAACCTTGCGGCGATACAGTATCTGACATCGCCTTCATAACAGCTTCTGATACTTCAACTATTTCGACAGAGTTGAGATCTAGCTCTGAAATCTTTGAGAGTCCAGATTCAGTTGCGTAGAGAAGCTTTAACTCCGGTCCTTCGCTGGCGGCAAGTGCTTCACGTGCACACTGAAGACCCTCAGCCACAAAGAGCCCTTGTTCGCGGCGTTCCTTTGCGCCCTTAGAACCAATAAGAGCCTTCACTCGCCCAATGTGCGGCGAATGAAGGCTCTCAATCATTGATAAGGGTTACTTATGCTGCAGGAAGGTTCTTGCGTGAAACATCCACGAGAACCTTGAAAGCAGCTGGATCGTTTGTTGCGATATCTGATAGAACGCGACGATCGATTTCAAGGCCAGAAGCTTTTAGGCCCTGGATGAAACGGTTATAGGTCATTCCATTTTCACGCGCTGCAGCGTTGATACGCTGAATCCAGAGCTGACGGAAATCGCCCTTCTTATCTTTACGATCATTGAAGGCGTAAACCATTGAGTGCGTTACTTGCTCCTTCGCCTTTGTGAAAAGACGTGAACGTTGTCCGCGATATCCGCTGGCACGTTCTAAAGTTGTGCGACGCTTCTTTGCTGCGTGTACTCCGCGCTTGACTCTCATTTAGCCACGCTCCCTTACTTCAAACCAAGCATGCGCTTGGCTGTCATTGTGACGGTTGACTTTGCTGATGACTCTTGGCTCAAACGACGAGTAACGCGTGATGACTTGTGCTCCAAAAGGTGGCGCTTGCCTGCACGCTCGTGCATGATCTTTCCGGTACCTGTGACGCGGAAGGTCTTCTTCGCACCACTGTGGGTTTTCATCTTTGGCATCTATCTTCTCCTGTTACTTCGTCGTTTTGGTAAATCTATTTCTTGCTAAAGGCTCTTTACTTTGCTGCTGCTTCATCTTCAGCAGCCTTAGCTTTAGCAGCTCGCGCCGCTTTCTGCTCTGCTACCGCTTCGGTCTTCTTCTTCGTTGGCCCTAGGACCATCGTCATCTGTCGACCTTCTTGCTTAGGAGCGAACTCCACGAATGCAATCTCTTTCACATCTTCTGCAAGACGTTGCAAGAGTTTGAATCCAAGCTCTGGACGAGTTTGTTCACGTCCGCGGAACTTCATCGTGATCTTCACCTTGTCGCCACCTTTGAGGAACTTCTCGACTGCTGAACGCTTAGTTTCGTAGTCGTGATTTTCAATCTTTGGTGTCAATCGCACTTCCTTCACCACGATGTGGGTCTGGTTCTGACGTGCTTCGCGAGCCTTCTGTGCCTCTTGGTACTTGTACTTGCCGAAGTCCATGATCTTGCACACTGGTGGATTAGCTTCGGGAGCAATCTCTACGAGATCGAGTCCGATTTCATCTGCCATAGCTAGCGCTGCTTCGATATCTACAACTCCAACTTGTTCACCGGTGTAATTGATGAGACGAATCTGGGGTGTGCGGATACGGTCGTTAATGCGCGGTTCTGTTGTGATTTCTGCTCCTAAGTTCGGTTCTTGAGTATCCAAGTTGCCGCAAAAAACGCGCACCGCATAGGAAGAAAACTCTAACGAGTAGTTCTTACCGACAAACCAATCCGCCGAAGCAGTAGAGGTGGGAGCGGTGAGCTCCTCTTGCAGCAGCCGGGGCTACTGGTCTGAGATAAGGCTACCTGAGCAGGGGGGAAATCAAAAATCCGAGCAGGGTTATGCGCCCATTCCATATGGGGCGATAACTCTGGTTATGCGCCCATTCCATGAAGCCCACCATCTACATGGATGATCTCCGCTGTGGTCTTCGGAAACCAATCACTTAAGAGGGCTACCGCTGCCTTGGCCGCTGGTACTGGGTCGGTCACATCCCACTCCAGAGGACTTCTCTCATTCCAAACTTTTTCAAATTCATCAAAGCCTGGGATTGATTTTGCCGCCATCGTTCTAATGGGACCTGCTGCAACTAAGTTAATACGTACATTTTCACTTCCTAAATCTCGGGCAAGATAACGTGAAGTGGATTCAAGCGCTGCCTTAGCAACTCCCATCCAGTCGTATTTAGGCCAGGCAACTTGGGCGTCAAAATCAAGTCCAACTATCGATGCGCCACCATTAAAAGTCGGACGGCAGGCCATTGCGAGTGACTTAAGAGAATATGCAGATACATGAACTGCAGTTGCAACATCTTCCCAAGAAGTATTGAGGAAGTTTCCGCCCAAAGCTGCTTCCGGAGCAAAACCTATTGAATGTACAACACCATCAAGGTGAGGAACATGCTTAGTTACTTCACTCGCCAATCCATCGAGATGCTCTTGGTTGGTGACATCGAGTTCGATGATTGGTGCCGATTGTGGAAGTCGACCAGCGATTCGCGTGGTCAAGCTCAGTGCGCGGCCAAAGCCAGTAAGAAGAACTGTTGCACCTTCTTCTTGTGCGATCTTGGCGATATGAAAGGCGATTGAACCATCAGTGAGAACACCCGTTACGAGAATGTTCTTTCCTTGCAAGATTCCCATAGCTAATGCCCCATTCCTAATCCACCATCAACCGGAATAATGGCGCCGGTGATGTAGCTAGCCTTCTTAGATGCGATAAAGGCAACAACTTCTGCGATTTCTTCGGCGGAACAGAATCGACCAAGAGGCACTTGCGCTGCAATGTCGCCACGACGTTTCTCATCGAGCGATGCCGTCATGTCAGTTTCGACAAACCCAGGTGCAACTACATTTGCAGTAATTCCACGACTGCCAAGTTCACGTGCAAAGGAGCGAGCCATACCGACAAGACCGGATTTTGATGCCGAGTAGTTAACTTGACCGGCCGCACCGACCGACCCAACAACAGATCCGACAAAGATGATGCGACCGCGCTTTAACTTGAGGAGCCCCTTGGTTGCGCGCTTAGCTACACGAAAAGCTCCAGTCAGATTCGCATCGATTACGCTCTCGAAATCTTCATCTGACATTCGCATCACAAGCGTGTCTTTGGTAATTCCTGCGTTGGCAACGATGATCTCTGGCTGTCCGATCTCGCTCTCAATTTTTGTGAAGGCTGATTCAACGCTCTGCCCATCCGTGACATCCATCTGAACAGCGTCAAAACCTTCAGGGGGCGTGCCGCTGCGATAAGTAATGACTACTCGATGGCCTTCCGATTGTAAGGAGCGAGCAATCGCCAAACCTATGCCGCGGTTTCCACCAGTAACTAGCGCGATGGAAGTCGAGTCGCTCATGAGAGAAAACTACCCTACTGTTGCACCATGGCTAAAGAAGATGACGTTTTCGACATCACTAGTGCGCCTAAAGGTTTATCTACTGATCAGTCAGCTCGTCAGCGTCGATATTTCATCTCAATGATGATTCGTACCGCCTGCTTTATCCTCACTGTCATCCTCCCCAGCCCATATCGCTGGTTCGCGCTCCTAGGCGCAGTTACTCTTCCGTATATCGCAGTCGTTGTTGCCAATGCTGGTCGCGAGACTGTGATTCCAGGCGCAGCAATTTTGAAGAAGAGGCCGCGAGGAATTGAGTAAGAAAAGAGAAGAACTTTCTCTGCTGAAGTCTTTCGTTGCACTACTGCTCATTCTCTTGTGTGTCTGGGCTGCGCAATGGCAATTCAATCGTGGTCTGGATCGACAAGCTCGCAATGATGCGATTGAAGAGAACACTGCTCGTCCTGCGCAGCCGCTTTCCTCCCTCGTAAGTGATGTCGCTGCCCATGAATGGCAGACAACGACAATCACTGGTTCGTTTGATACGACTCGACAGATTCTTCTTCGGAATCGCTACTTTGAGGGCGTCTACGGCTTTCAACTTCTCACTCGCTTTGAAACTCAGGATGGCAAGAGTTTCTGGGTGGATTGCGGATGGGTGAAGGCTGGCCCAAATGCTCTGACTCCGCCAATGATTCCTGAACTACCAACCGATGAAGTGACCATCGAAGGTCGCCTTCGTTTAGATTCTTCATTGCCACGTGGCGCATTCTTTGCTCTTCCTGCCGATGGTTCTGGTGGACTAATCTCGCAGGCAAACGCCCAGTCGCAATCTCAAGTTTCAGAGAAGTTTTACATTGACTTACTCAAAGGCAGCCAACCATCGCTCACGCCAGCAGTAGCTGCAGAACTTCCTGAATTATCCGATGGCCCTCATATGGCATATGCGCTGCAGTGGGTCTTCTTTGGTGGTTTGGTCGTCTACGGACGCATTTTAATTCGTCGTGATGTCCTGTCGGATAAAGAGCTCTGAGTAAAGTCCGCCGCGAGCAATCAGCTCTTCGTGTCTACCTCGCTCTTTAATCTCACCCTTCTCTAGAACCAGTATCTGATCTGCCTCCATGACCGTGCTCAAACGGTGCGCAATCACAATCGATGTGCGACCACGCAGTGCGACTTTGAGGGCCTCATGAACCAAAGACTCATTCTCTGAATCTAAATGAGCAGTTGCTTCATCCAGAATGACAATCGCTGGCGCCTTGAGAAGAAGTCGAGCAATCGCAAGTCGCTGCTTCTCGCCGCCTGAAAGTCGGTGCCCTCGTTCGCCGACCATGGTGTCGAAACCATTAGGTAGAGATTCAATAAGGTTCCATATTTGGGCTGCTTTACAAGCTTCAATCATCTCGTTGATAGTTGCATCTTCTTTTGCATAGCGAAGATTCTCAGCGATGGTTTCATGGAAGAGATGTGCATCCTGCATTACAACGCCGATTGAATCACGCAGCGACTGGGTAGTGAAATCTCTGATATCAATCCCATTAATCTCGATAGCGCCTTCGGTGACGTCATAGAGCCTCGGCAGCAGAGCGCTCATGGTTGTCTTACCTGCTCCCGATGGTCCAACTATTGCAGTCATCGTTCCAGCTTCTGCCACAAATGAAATTCCCTTGAGTACTTCACCGCTATCTACAGTCTCAGGTTTTGCGGCCGATTCAAGAGATGCCAAAGAAATTTCTTCTGCTCTTGGGTATGAGAACTTAACATTCTTAAACTCAACTTGAGCTTGTTTATCTGTGAGCACAAGTGCATCTTGCTTATCTGTAATCATCGGCTGAAGATCAAGAACCTCAAAAACTCGCTCGAAAGATACGAGTGAAGTCATGACATCGATGCGCACATTCGATAGCGCCGTCAGCGGGCCATAGAGGCGGGCCAGTAGAGCTGTGATCGCCAAAAGGGTGCCGACAGTTAAGGTTCCTGAGATTGCTAAGTGGCCGCCAATTCCATAGGCAAAGGCAGTCGCTATTGCTGCAACGCTAGTAATGCCAACAAAGAAGACACGATTGAGCATTGCTGTATGAATGCCAATATCTGCAACTTTACGGGCTCGAGTTCTGAAGAATGTCTCTTCCTTTCTAGGTTTCCCGTAAAGCGCTACCAAGAGGGCACCTGAAACATTGAAGCGCTCGGTCATAGTGCTCGACATGGTCGCATTGAGATTAAAGGCATCACGAGTCAAGGCTTGGATGCGCTTGCCTACCCACTTGGTTGGAAGAAGAAATGCGGGTAGCAAAAGAAGTGAGACAACAGTTATTTGCCAAGAGAGAATCAGCATCGTTGTGACCACTAAAACAAGAGAGACGACGTTACTCACAACGCCTGACAGAGTTCCGGTAAATGCTTGCTGCGCACCCATGACATCTGAGTTGATACGTGAAATAAGGGCACCTGTTTGAGTACGGGTGAAGAATGCAATTGATTGGCGTTGAATATGCGCAAAGACTTGAGAACGAAGATCATAAATCAGACCTTCGCCGATTCGTGCCGAGTACCAGCGACCAAAGATATTAAAGGCAGCATCAACGACAGCAAGTAGCCCGACAAGAAGCGCCAGTTGGGTGACGAGTTTGCCGTTCTGGGGAATGACGCCCTTATCGATAAGTTCACGAAGCAACAGAGGCGTTGAAATGATGAGCAGCGCCTCAATGACAACGGTAACTAGGAAGATAGAAATCTGCCTTTGATAGGGCTTGCCGTAAGAGAATATTCTTTTAACGGTACCCGGTTTTAGCTTCTGAGACTTTACAGACGGATCTGCAGTCATCGACCGAAAGGTCATCCACACTGCATGTTGCGACATAGAAAGAGTCTAAAGGTGGTTCAGTTGAATTAGACAGTAAAGCCGAGAGCGCGCAATTGTTCGCGGCCATCGTCACTGATCTTGTCCGGCCCCCAAGGCGGCATCCAGACCCAATTAATCTTCACATCATCGGTAAATGGCGCAAGAGCCTGTCGAGTTTGGTCCTCAATAACATCCTGCAATGGGCATGCAGCAGATGTCAGAGTCATGTTGAGGACAGCAATATTGTTGTCATCAACCATCATGTCGTAGATCAAACCCAAATCAACAACATTGATACCAAGTTCAGGGTCGACAACATCCTTCATTGCCTCATTGATATCTTCGAGTTTTGCGACCATAGGCTTATCCTACTTTCTCTTCTACTTATTCTTCGCCAACGCTTGCACGCTCGCGTCCTTAAATGCCATCCATCCCAACAGAGCACATTTGATTCGAGCAGGATATTGAGAGACCCCGGCAAGAGCGACAGCATCCTCGAGAAGGCTCTCATCCCCTGTCTGCGTTCCCTTGCTCTGCATCAGAGCCATAAATGAATCTGATATCTCTTGAGCCTGCGCCAAAGTCTTTCCTAAGACTAAATCGGAGAGAATTGAGACGCTAGCTTGTGAAATAGAACAACCAACTCCATCCCAAGACACATCTGCCACAGTCTGGCCAGAGAGAGTCACATTCAAAGTGATTTCATCACCACAGCTGGGATTGATGTGATGTACCTGCGCATCGTAAGTGGGGCTTAACTTCTTATGTTGAGGATTCTTGTAGTGATCAAGAATTACTTCTTGATAGAGGTTATCTAGCTGCATTATCCGAAATATTTCTGAGCACTTGTAATTCCTTCAACGAGCGCATCGATATCGGCGGTAGTGTTGTAAAGATAGAACGATGCACGAGTCGTTGCCGGTAAACCTAATTTGCGCGTCAACGGCCAGGCGCAGTGATGCCCTGTGCGAACTGCTATTCCTTGGCTATCCAAGAATTGTCCTAAATCATGAGGATGGATATCTCCAACGGTGAAGGAGAGCGTTCCTCCGCGCATCTCTAAATCCTTCGGTCCGACTATGCATAGATCAGGAATATCGAGTAGTGCGGACATGCCGTACTTGGTCAACTCTTTTTCATGAGAAAAGATCTGGTCCATACCGATTCTCTGCAAGTAGTTAAGGGCTGCTCCCAGACCAACTGCCTGCGCCATATTTGGAACACCGGCTTCAAACTTCTTTGGCGCCTTCGCCCATGTTGCTGATGTCATCGTAACGTTCTCAATCATTGAGCCGCCAGTGAGAAATGGAGGCAATTCATTGAGCAGATCTTCTCTTCCCCACAATATGCCTACGCCGGTAGGGCCTACAGCTTTATGTCCTGAGAACGTAAGAAAATCTACGTCCAGTTCTTTAACGTTAATCGGCATATGCGGTACTGACTGGCATGCATCGAGTACGACATGCGCTCCTACAGAATGTGCACTCTTAACTATGTCAGTGAGTGGATTTATTGTGCCAAGAACATTTGATTGGTGCGTAAGCGCAACTACCTTTGTCTTAGAGGTAATAATCGAATCGAGATTGCTGAGATCCAGACGCCCTTCAGGGGTAACTTCAAACCATTTCAGGGTAGCGCCAGTTCGGGCAGCTAACTGTTGCCATGGTATGAGATTGGCATGATGCTCCATCTCGGTAATAACAATCTCATCGCCAGACTTAAGATGGAAGCGATTTCCGGCTGGTGCGTTACCGATTGCATAGGCAACGAGGTTGAGTGACTCGGTAGCGCTTTTGGTAAATACGATCTCGTTAACTTCAGCGCTTAAGAAGCTAGCAACGATTGATCGTGCGCCTTCGTATGCATCGGTGGCTTCTTCCGCCAATTGATGGGCGCCGCGATGAACGGCAGCGTTATGCCTACGGTAGAAGTTGCTTTCAGCCTCAATGACTTCATTTGGCTTCTGACTAGTTGCACCCGAGTCCAAATAAACAAGGCGTTTGCCATCACGAATTGTCCGAGAAAGAATCGGAAAATCCGCGATGACCGCGCCTGCGTTAAATGACATATTAAGCGGTGACGTACTCCGCGTAACCCTGAGCTTCAAGCTTGTCAGCAAGCTCTGGGCCGCCTTCTTCAACGATACGACCGTTAGCGAAGACGTGTACAAAATCTGGCTTGATGTACTTCAAGATACGTGTGTAGTGAGTGATCAGAAGGATTCCGTGGTTATTTGCAGCCTTAGCACGAACAACACCTTCTGAAACGATGCGGAGAGCATCGACATCTAGGCCGGAGTCTGTCTCATCAAGGATGGCAAACTTTGGCTTGAGGAGTTCTAGTTGCATGATTTCGTGACGCTTCTTCTCGCCTCCAGAGAATCCTTCATTAACATTTCTTTGTGCAAATGATGGATCCATCTTCAGAGATTCCATCGCGCTCTTTACTTCACCAACCCATTCGCGCAACTTTGGAGCCTCACCGCGGAGAGCGGTGGCTGCCGTACGCAAGAAGTTAGATACAGATACACCAGGAACTTCTACTGGATATTGCATGGCAAGGAATAGACCCGCTTTAGCTCGCTCGTCAACAGACATCTCAAGAACATCTTCACCGTCAAGCGTGACTGTGCCTTCAGTGATTGTGTACTTAGGGTGGCCTGCGATTGAGTATGCCAAAGTAGATTTGCCTGATCCGTTTGGACCCATGATTGCGTGAGTTTCTCCTGACTTTATTGTCAGATCTACTCCCTTAAGAATTTCTACTGCGCCTTGCTCGGTATCGACAGATACTTTCAATCCGCGAATTTCTAGAGTGCTCATATCTATCTCCGTTACATCTCTACCGTGACGGAGTCTCCGTCGACAGTTACTGAATAGGACTTAACTGGTGCTACCGCAGGCGGTGTAAGCGCTTCTCCGGTGCGAAGGTCAAACTCGGCTCCGTGAAGCCAGCATTCGATCTTGAAATCTGTGATGTCACCTTCAGAGAGGGAGGCATCGGAGTGGCTGCAGGTATCTCCGATAGCGAAGACTTCGTCGCCGATACGTGCGACGCAGATGGATTCGCCATTCTTTTCGATACGCACCGGCTTACCTTGGGTAAGCGAGGAGAAAGCGACATCAGACATTAGTTACCTGCCTTTGCTAATTCGTCATCGATTCGGGCCATGAGGCGAGCTTCAATCTCGTCGATGCCGATTTCAGAGATAATTTCATTGAAGAAGCCGCGAACAACAAGTCGCTTGGCATCGTCTTCATTAATGCCGCGAGACATCAAGTAGAAGAGCTGCTCATCATCAAAGCGTCCAGTTGTTGATGCGTGACCGGCGCCAACGATCTCACCTGTTTCGATTTCTAGGTTTGGGACTGAATCTGCACGTGCGCCATCTGTGAGCAATAGGTTTCTATTAAGCTCGTAGGTATCAGTTCCTTCTGCAGCTGCGCGAATAAAGACATCACCAATCCAGACCGTATGAGCCTTCTCCCCTGCTAGTGCACCCTTGTAATTGACTCGAGATTTTGCACTTGGAACCTTGTGATCGACGAACATGCGATGCTCGAAGAACTGGCCTGCAGTTGCAAAGTAGACACCTGAGAGATCACATGATGCTCCCGGCGCGATGAAATCGACAGTTGGAAGGAGTCGAACGACATCTCCGCCAATTGTGACGACGACAGATTTGAAAGTGGCGTCTCGATCTACGACAGCATGGTGGCGCGCGGCATGAATTGTCTTGCTACCCCACTCTTGCAGCGCTATCAGAGTCAGGTTTGCACCTGGCTCTACGATGATTTCAAGATCTTCAGCGATGTGCGTGTCACCAGTATTCTCAATAACAACAATCGCCTTTGCGTGGTTTCCGACCTTGATCTGTACGCGAGAAAATTCAGCAGAGTCGAGCCCAAAAGCGTTGCGCCCAAGGAAGATTGGTTCAGCTAACTCAGCGTTAGGTGCAATTGTCAGGATTGAGCCACTAGATGTGTGCGCACGAACGCGATTAACAATTGCATCATCACTTTCAGTGGCAGCCGTTAATTCACCCACGGCAAAGGTTGCTCCTTGTGGAAGGGCGCCCTTCACAGAGAGTGAAGAACGTGAATCTACGGTGGCTGTGCCATCGTGCATTCCACCTAGTCGCTTGAGCGGAGTGAAGCGCCACGCTTCTTCACGCCCTGTCGGCGTATGGTTTTCTAGAAGATTACTTTGCAGCGCTGTCATTATCCAACTGCACCTTCCATTTGTAGTTCGATAAGTCGATTGAGTTCGAGTGCGTATTCCATTGGAAGTTCACGCGCGATTGGCTCGATGAAGCCACGAACAATCATCGCCATCGCTTCATCTTCGTTGAGTCCACGGGACATGAGATAGAAGAGCTGATCATCAGAAATCTTTGAAACTGTCGCTTCGTGTCCCATCGAAACATCATCTTCACGAATATCTACATAAGGATATGTATCAGAACGTGAAATAGTATCTACCAAAAGCGCATCACATTTGACTGTGCTCGCTGAGTGGTGGGCGCCCTCTTGTACCTGAACAAGTCCGCGGTAAGAGGTACGGCCCCCGCCACGAGCTACAGATTTAGAGATGACTGAAGATGATGTGTAAGGAGCTGCGTGAACCATCTTTGCGCCAGAATCTTGATGTTGTCCAGGACCTGCGAATGCGAGTGAGAGCGTTTCTCCCTTTGCGTGTGGGCCCATCAACATGACAGCTGGATATTTCATTGTGACCTTTGAGCCGATATTTCCATCGACCCACTCCATAGTTGCACCTTCAGCACATGTAGCGCGCTTGGTTACTAGGTTGTACACGTTGTTGGACCAGTTTTGAATTGTCGTATAGCGAACGCGCGCACCCTTCTTAACAATGATTTCTACAACTGCTGAGTGCAATGAATCAGATTTGTAGATAGGTGCTGTACAGCCTTCAACGTAGTGAATGTATGAATCTTCATCGGCGATAATCAGAGTGCGCTCGAATTGACCCATATTCTCTGTGTTAATACGGAAGTAAGCCTGGAGTGGAATATCTACGTGCACGCCCTTTGGCACGTAGATGAAAGAACCACCCGACCACACTGAAGTGTTGAGCGCTGCAAATTTGTTGTCACCAACTGGAATCACTGAACCGAAGTACTCTTTGAAGAGCTCCGGGTACTGCTTTAAGCCGCTATCGGTGTCAAGAAAGATAACGCCCTGCTTCTCGAGATCCTCACGTATTGAGTGATAAACAACTTCAGATTCGTACTGTGCGGCAACACCTGAGACCAAACGCTGCTTTTCTGCTTCTGGGATTCCTAGACGGTCATAAGTATTTTTAATGTCATCTGGCAGGTCTTCCCATGTAGCTGCCTGCTTCTCGGTCGAACGTACGAAATATTTGATTGTGTCAAAGAAGATTCCTGACAAGTCAGATCCCCATGATGGCATCGGCTTCTTGTAGAAAAGATCAAGACCCTTCAGGCGAAGGTCGAGCATCCACTGTGGCTCGCTCTTCTTAGAAGAGATGTCGCGAACGACTTCTTCGCTTAATCCACGCTTGGCATTCGAGCCTGCATCATTACTGTCTGACCAGCCGTATTCATAATTGCCGAGGCCATCGAGTTCAGGATGTGCTGTTGTCATTTGGTCGCCTTTCCAGCGGTTGTCGTTCTTGTAGATTGCATGATCTTTGTCTTGGTTGTTACTCGGGAAAGATTTGGAATGTACGTTGTGCAAACGCCGTCACCGTGGGCAATGGTGGCAAGTCGCTGTACATGTGTTCCAAGAATTTTTGAGAATGCTTCAGTCTCTGCCTCGCAGAGCTGTGGGAATTCTGCAGCAACGTGTGCAATCGGGCAGTGATGTTGGCAGAGTTGATCACCCGTTGACTTGCTTTCGATACTGGCGGCATAGCCTTGTTCGGTGAGAAAGGTCGCCAGCGCTTGGTTCTTGTGAGACTTCTTTGCGATTGATATAACTGCCTTGCGCTCAATGTCATCAGCGCGAGATTGAGCGAAGGCTTGGACGAGATGATCTCCCGATTGCGCGGACATAAACTTCAACGCAGCAACCGCTAAATCATCGTATGAGTGCTCAAACTTTTCACGTCCTGCATCGGTCATAACGAATACCTTTGACGGACGACCGCGACCGCGGCTCAGAGCCTGATGTGGTTCGCGCGCTTCGAGAATTCCATCGAGAACTAGGAGATCAAGATGGCGGCGGATACCTGCCGGTGTGAGGCCGAGTCGCTCTCCCAGGGTCACAGCTGTTGATGGGCCGTTTTCGAGGACGGAGCGCGCAATAGCCTCGCGGGTGCTCAGGTCGTCGATTTTCACAACACTATTGTGTCGTAATTCCCTAGCCCCTGCCAGTCGAAGAGAGGCGCGGCGATAGGTAAAGGTCATAGGCTACGAGCGTGAGTAAACCGCGCACGATTGCACGCCGAGTACTTGGCCCATTAACGGGCCTTCTTCTCTTTCTCCAATCAGCGCTCGTCCTTACCGGAGGCGCTGTCCGCCTGACCGGTTCCGGGATGGGCTGCCCAACATGGCCAGAGTGCGTTCCTGGTTCGTACTTACCAGTCGAGGGTCAAGCCGAAGGCGCGCTGCATGCTTGGATTGAATTTGGAAATCGTCTCCTCACCTTCGCTCTCTTCTTCGCCGCCGTTGCAACTCTCATCGCCGTTGTAAGAAGCGGCCGTCGTGATCTACGTTTTCTTGCGGCGACTCAAATCCTGGGGATTCTTGCACAAGGAGTACTCGGCGGAATTACCGTACTTACGCATCTGAATCCACTCTCTGTGGCATCACACCTTCTTCTTTCAATAATTCTTATCGCCGCAGCAACTTCACTTCATTCGCGCAGACATCATCCTCAGGTAAGGACTTCATCCACTCAGGTGAGAATTTCTCGCATCTCACTCGCGCACATCATCGTTGCATTCATTGTCATTGCAATTGGAACCTTGGTCACTGGTAGTGGTCCACATGCTGGAGATGTAGATGCTCCGCGACTCGATTTTGATATCTCAACTATTACACGACTTCACAGCTCATCCGTCTGGATTCTGTTAATCATTACCTTTATCTTCTATCGCTCGAAGGATCTCCGCTTTGAGACGAAGAAGTGGCTCAATATCTTTATCCTTTTAGCAATCGCTCAAGGAGCTCTTGGTTATATCCAGTACTGGTTAGCAGTTCCCGAACTACTCGTCGGATTCCATCTTTTAGGTTCAGTCTTAGTGTGGATCGCAGCGTGGCGTATCCGTCTATCGGTAGTTAGAAAACCCGCTTAAGGAGTAGAGATGACAAAAATCGCTGGTTGGAGTGAATTAGACGATAAGGCAGTAGATATCGCTCGCGCACTCGCTATGGATGCAGTACAGAAGGTTGGTAATGGCCATCCTGGAACTGCAATGTCACTTGCTCCAGTTGCCTACAATCTTTTCCAGCGTCACCTCGTTCATGATCCGACAGATCCACATTGGCTCGGTCGCGACCGATTTATTCTTTCCTGTGGCCACTCATCGCTAACTCTCTACACACAACTCTTCTTCAGCGGTTACGGACTCGAGATGGAAGATATGCAATCCTTCCGTACTTGGGGATCGCTGACACCAGGACATCCGGAATTTGGTCACACCGCCGGCGTCGAAATGACTACGGGGCCATTGGGTGCGGGTGTTGCAACTGCCGTCGGTTTTGCAATGGCTGCTCGTTATGAACGTGGATTATTGGACCCAGATGCCCCTATCGGCACTTCACTCTTCGATCACTCCATCTGGGTTCTCTGCTCTGATGGTGATCTGCAAGAAGGTGTATCAGGGGAGGCGTCTTCTCTCGCCGGAACACAAGAGCTTGGAAATCTCAATGTTATCTATGACGATAATCGGATCTCGATTGAAGGCGATACCCACGTTTCATTTACTGAAGATGTTGCGGCGCGTTATCGCGCATATGGTTGGCATGTTCAAGAAGTTGCAGCCCTAGCCGATGGCAATATTGATTTGGCTTCACTCGATGCTGCCATGTTGGCCGCAAAGGCTGAGAAAACGAAGCCATCCTTGATACGTATGCACTCAGTGATTGCATGGCCAGCGCCTAAATTGCGCGGCACAGCAAAATCTCACGGATCAGCGCTCGGCGATGAAGAAATTGCAGCTACCAAGAAAGAGCTTGGGCTCAACCCTGACGAGAAGTTTGCAATGCCAGCAGAGATTCTTGCGCATGTGCGTGCTGTGAAGGATCGTGGCGTTGCTGCACACACAGAGTGGAATAAGAAGTTTGAGGCATGGAAGGCTGCCAATCCAGCACGCGCACAACTGTTAGCTCGTCTACAGAAACGCGATCTTCCAGCAGGGTGGGATTCAACACTTCCTGTCTTTGAAGCTGGGAAAGATGTGTCAACTCGCGCAGCTTCTGGCCATGTCATTAACGCAATCGCAAAGGTTCTCCCCGAATTCTGGGGCGGATCTGCAGATTTGGCCGAAAGCAACAACACGACAATCGAAGGTGGTAAATCCTTCCTTCCCACAACTAGCCAGATGAAAGACGCTGATCCATATGGTCGCATCATTCACTTTGGTATTCGTGAGCATGCAATGGGATCAATTCTTAACGGAATTACTCTGCACGGATTAACGCGCACCTTTGGTGGAACATTTGCGGTCTTCAGCGACTACATGCGTCCAGCAGTACGGCTAGCGGCTCTCATGGATATTCCTACAACATTCGTCTGGACTCATGATTCGATTGGTCTTGGTGAAGATGGTCCAACCCACCAACCAATTGAGCATTTCGCAGCCCTGCGCGCAATTCCGAACTTTGCTGTGATTCGACCGGCAGATGCCAACGAAGTTGCACAGGCGTGGCGTTCAATTTTGCAGCGCCAGAAGCCAGCGGGTCTCTTGCTCTCACGACAGAACCTGCGCACGGTAGATCGCTCTTCTCATGGAGTTGCAAGCGGCGTAGATAAAGGCGCTTACATCTTGAAGGATGGTTCGGCTACTCCGCGTGTTGTCATTATTGCAACCGGTTCTGAAGTTGGCATAGCCCTCGACGCACAAACTGCCCTAGAAGCTGAAGGAATTTCAACTCGCGTTGTAAGCGCGCCTTGCCTTGAATGGTTTAACGAAGAGACAGAGAGCTACCGTTCCTCAGTTATTCCAACTACTGCGTTAAGAGTAAGCGTTGAAGCAGGCATTGCCCAAGGTTGGCGGGAATACGTGGGAGATAGCGGAATAGTCATCTCGCTTGATCACTTTGGAGCATCTGCTGGTGCAGGCAAACTCTTCGCTGAGTTTGGATTTACTGCAGAGAGAATTGTTAGCGATATCAAGAAAGCGCTGTAACCAATGAAGATATCTGGTCCTAGTCTGGCGCACATTGATCGCACATCAGATCTCTATCGCCTACTAGAACAAGCTCATGGTCGTATTGCCGCTAAGGATGCAACAACCTGGGGTAGCAAAGCTGCAGCTGAAGCTGCAATCCGTCTCAACTGGGTCGATCTTCCAGAAAGTTCTCTGGCGCTTCTCCCCCGTATTGCGCACATTACAGAGCAATTTAAGGATAAAACTCGAATCGTCTTGTGTGGCATGGGAGGTTCATCGCTCGGTCCTGAGGTGATTGCACTTACTTATAAGAGAGATATCTTCATCTTTGATTCAACTGATCCGAACTATGCACAGCGCGCAATCACTGGAGATCTCAAGAAGACAGTAGTTGTCGTCAGCTCTAAATCTGGCTCCACTATTGAGACTTCAGCACAGAGATCTCTTTTTCGAGCTGCTTTTGCTGATGCAGGTTTTAACCCAACAGAACATATTCTCTTTGTGACAGATCCAGGATCGCCACTCGATATCGAGGTGAGAGCTCAGGGATTTACAGTCATAAACGCGGACCCAAATGTAGGTGGTCGCTTTAGTGTTCTTAGCGCATTTGGCTTAACTCCTACAGCTCTGGCAGGGGCTCCTATTGAGCAGTTGTTGCAAGATGCGCAGAGCGAGAAGTCAGAGTTTCTCAATCATCCGCAGACAATTCTTGATACTGCATACCTCTTAGTCGCGCGTGCTTCCCAGTACATTGCCTTTACTGATGCAGGTTCCGCAGTTCCTGGTCTTTCGGATTGGATCGAACAATTAATCGCTGAATCCACTGGTAAAGATGGAACGGGGCGTCTTCCAATAGCCACAGAGAACGCAAAAGCTGCCGCTATCGGAGGCGCCTTCACTGTCAGTTACGGTGGCACTGGTACCGATCTCATTGTTGAAGGTTCACTTGGCGCTCACTTCATCTTCTGGGAGTGGGTTACCGCTCTTTTGGGGGCGGCTCTCAAAATTGATCCCTTCAATCAACCCAACGTGACTGAAGCGAAGGAGCAGACTTCTGCGTGCTTAATTGAATGGGATAACCAACTTCCCGTTCTTGCACCTACTTGCTCTGATAAATCTGTTGATATCTTCGGTGATGGTCAATCGCTACAAGATGCCCTTGCAACATTTATCGAGGATGTGAAAGATGGCGGATATATCGCAATCATGGCCTATCTAGATAGACATGGCGATGAGAAGATTTCAGAGTTACGTGCGATCCTTTCTGAGAAATCGGGCAAACCGACTTCCTTTGGCTGGGGGCCACGCTTCTTGCACTCCACCGGTCAATTTCATAAGGGCGGACAGAAGAACGGTTCTTTCTTACAGATAACTGGTGAAACCAATATCGACTATCAGATTGAAGGAAAGCCATTCTCTCTACGTACGCTCTTGATGGCGCAAGCAATCGGCGATAACCGCGCTCTTGCTATGCGAAAATACCCGCTCCTTCGTCTGCATCTGCAGAATAGAAGTGCGGGTATTGACGAAATACTTGCGGCAGCGAAGAAACTTTAACTTAGTCGAGATCATCTCCGCGTAGCTTACGAAGTGCATCTTCAAGAATCTTCGCACCTTCGGCGTCTGTGCGACGTTCCTTTACGTAAGCTAAGTGTGTCTTGTAAGGAATGTTAACAACTGCGCTCGGTGGATTGTTGCGATCGCGACCTGCCGGAAGACCGCACTTAGGGCAATCCCATTCCGCTGGAATAACAACCGTTTCTTCTACTGCAAATGATGGACGAACTTCATGGCCATTAGCACACCAATAGGAAACTGTGGCGCGTTCAATCTGATCACCGCGTTCAGCTTCGCCCATTGGGCCTGCGCCGACGCGACTTCCGCGAATTGCACTTGCCATCAATTAACCCTTCAAAACAAGAGAGAGACCGACGACTCCGGCGAACCAGAGACCACCGACCACGATTGTGAGTCGATCAAGGTTGCGTTCTACAACTGAGGAACCGCCGTAGTTGGAAGAGACTCCGCCACCAAAGAGATCAGAGAGGCCAGAGCCTTTGCCCTTGTGGAGCAGAACCAGGAGGATCATCACGATGCTCGAGATAACGAGAAAGATTGATAACGCTAAAGCCACTGTAAAACTCCTCTAGAGATAGGGGTAAAGGATACCTGAGCGGGCGCTCTTGCTCAGCCTTAGACCTGAGCGTAGAACTTGGCAATCTTCGCAAGTTCTTCTGGGTCCAGGCTAGCTCCACCGATGAGAGCGCCATCGACATCGGCCTGCTTCATGATTTCAACGATATTGGCAGACTTCACAGAACCGCCGTAGAGGATACGCATATTTGCTGCAATCTCAGCCGAGCCAATCTGCTCTACCTCTTCGCGGATAGCAGCGCAGACCTCTTGTGCATCCTCAGGTGTTGCAGTCTTTCCAGTGCCGATAGCCCAGACAGGTTCGTACGCGATCACAATCTTCTTCAACTCTGGCTTATGGAAACCCTCAAGCCCTGCGCGCACCTGACGGATGACATGAGATACATGAGTTCCGGATTCACGGATTGCCAGCTCTTCACCTACGCAGAAAATAGGTGTGAGCTCATTCGCAAGCGCCGCCTTAATCTTGCGATTGATAAGAGCATCATCTTCTTTATGGATAGCGCGTCGCTCAGAGTGGCCGATGATTACAAAGGTGCAGCCAAGCTTTGCCAACATAGAGCCTGAAATATCGCCAGTAAAAGCTCCTGAACTTTCAGGTGATAAATCTTGGGCGCCATATTGCAAACGGAGTCGATCTCCATCGACCATTGTCTGTATCGAGCGGATATCTGTAAATGGCGGGATGATGGCAACATCAACAGCGTCGTAATCCTTATCCTCAAGTGAGTAGACAAGTTTCTGTGCCACTGCAATTGCCTCAAGGTGATTGAGGTTCATTTTCCAGTTACCAGCCATTAACGGTTTACGCATTACGTGCTCCTTACAAGCGAAGTGATTGGGCTACAGATCGAGAGCTTTCAAACCAGGGAGTTCTTTACCTTCAAGATATTCAAGAGATGCTCCTCCGCCTGTAGAGATATAGCCAAAGGCTGAATCTGCAAAGCCAAGTGCGCGAACTGCTGCAGCGGAGTCTCCTCCGCCAACAACAGATATTCCTGAAACTTCAGTCAGAGCTTGTGCGACAACCTTTGTACCAGCCGCAAAGTTGGGAAATTCAAAGACTCCCATTGGGCCATTCCAGAAGACTGTCTTGCATCCCTTGATTGCATCAGCAAAGGCGCGTGCGGTTTCGGGTCCAATATCTAGCCCCATCTGATCAGCTGGGATCGTATCGGCGCTGACCAAAGTTGGTGTGGCATCAGCTGCAAAGGTTGGAGCGACAACGATATCGGTCGGTAACAAGAGTTTTACACCAGAAGTTTCGGCTTGATGAATCAATTCCTTAACGGTATCAATCAGATCGCGTTCAACGAGAGATGAACCAATCTCTTTTCCTTGGGCAGCTAGGAAGGTAAAGAGCATGCCGCCACCGATAGCCATAACGTCGACTTTGCCAAGCAGATTTGAAATCACGCCAATCTTGTCTGAAACCTTAGAGCCACCTAGAACAACTCCATATGGACGAACTGGATCGATCGTTAACTTCTTCAGAACTTCAACTTCAGCGGCAACAAGGGTGCCAGCTGCATGTGGGAGCAGTTTAGGAAGATCAAAGACTGAAGCATGCTTTCGATGAACAGCACCGAATCCATCACCTACGTAGACATCAGCGAGTTTGGCTAGTTCGGCGGCAAGAGATGCGCGCTCAGATTCATCTTTAGATGTTTCAGCTGCGCTAAAGCGAATGTTTTCAAGGAGAAGAATTTCCCCTGCAGCAAGTGCATGAGCCTTGGCGGTTACATCTGCGCCGGTAATTGCGTTCGCAAAGGCAACTGGCTTACCTAGAAGTTCTGCCAAGCGAGTAGAGACAGGAGCCAGCGATAGCTCGGGCTTAGCTTCACCCTTTGGTCGACCTAGATGTGCAGCGATGACAATGCTCGCACCTTTTGCAAGGAGAGCATTGATCGTTGGTAGTGAAGCTCGAATACGTCCATCATCAGTGATCTTTCCATCCTTAAGAGGAACGTTGAGATCACAACGGAGAAATACTCGCTTGCCTGCTACATCTAGGTCAGCCAAGGAAGTCATTACAGGGATTTACCTACATAACCAACGAGGTCAACGAGGCGGTTTGAGTAGCCCCATTCGTTGTCGTACCAACCAACAACCTTGACGGTTGTTCCGATTGCCTTGGTAAGACCCGCGTCAAAGATGCAAGAAGATGGATCAGTAACGATATCTGAAGAAACTATCTGGTCTTCTGTGTAAGTAAGGAATCCCTTGAGTGAACCGTTTGCAGCTTCCTTCATAGCAGCGTTGATCTCTGCAGCTGTTGCTTCCTTGGAAAGTTCTACAGTGAGGTCAGTTGCCGATCCTGTTGGTACAGGAACGCGCATCGCAAATCCATCAAGCTTGCCCTTGAGTTGTGGGAGTACCAAAGAGATTGCCTTAGCAGCACCTGTTGAGCTTGGGATGATATTTGTCGCTGCGGCACGAGCGCGACGGAGATCCTTATGTGGGAAGTCAAGGATTACCTGGTCGTTGGTGTAGGCATGGATGGTCGTCATCAAACCGCGAACGATTCCGAACTTCTCATCCAAGACCTTGGCCATTGGCGCGAGGCAGTTAGTTGTACATGAAGCGTTTGAGATGACGTGGTGGTTAGCCGCGTCATACTTGTCGTGGTTAACGCCCATCACGATTGTGATGTCTTCATCTGTAGCTGGCGCTGAGATGATGACCTTCTTGGCGCCGGCTGTGATGTGCTTCTTTGCATCTGCTGCCTTTGTGAAGTGGCCAGTAGATTCAATAACAATGTCAGCTTTAACTGATGCCCATGGAAGGTTTGCTGGATCGCGATCTGCGAATACCTTGATGGTCTTGCCACCAACCGTGATGGTGTCTTCAGTGTGAGTTACTTCTAACCCAAGGCGACCCAGGATTGAGTCATACTTCAAAAGGTGGGCAAGGGTTGCATTATCGGTAAGGTCGTTGATACCTACGATATTGATATTTGGGTTGGTAAGCGCTGCGCGAAAAAAGTTGCGACCAATACGTCCAAAACCGTTAATTCCGACATTAATCATTGTTAAAACCTCTTCTAGAAAGTGAATTGCCCCGGTAAAAGGTGGCTAAGAGTTACACCACAACGTTGGGGGCCTGGCGGAAAGTCTATCAGTTGCGCGCAGGCTACCGACCGGTTAGGAATCTCCGAGTAAATCTGGCGAGAGCCCCGCCTCGGTATCAGGAATACCGAGTTCGCCTGCGCGCTTATCGGCCATCGCGAGCAATCTACGAATTCGCCCCGCAATTGCATCCTTGGTCATTGGCGGAGTTGCAAGTGAACCAAGTTCTTCCAAACTTGCCTGACCATGTGCGATGCGAAGCTCGCCAGCCTCTTTGAGATGATCAGGAATTTCAGGACCGAGAATCTCCATAGCGCGTTGTACTCGCGCAGCTGCTGCCACTGCAGCGCGCGCTGATCGACGCAAGTTTGCATCATCAAAATTTGCAAGGCGATTTGCAGTAGCGCGGACTTCGCGACGCATGCGTCGTTCCTCCCACGCAAGAACGCTTTCATGAGCTCCTAAACGAGTAAGGAGAACGCCAATGGCATCACCATCGCGGATTACAACGCGATCGACTCCTCGAACTTCGCGCGCCTTTGCAACGATATTGAGGCGACGTGCCGCACCAACAAGAGCAAGAGCTGCCTCAGGTCCGGGACATGTAATTTCAAGAGATGATGATCGACCTGGTTCGGTCAATGAACCATGAGCAATAAACGCGCCGCGCCATGCTGCTTCTGCATCGCAGACATTTGCCGCAACAACCTGTGGTGGAAGTCCGCGCACGGGTCTGCCATTGGCATCGATCAGACCCGTCTGGCGAGCTAAAGCATCTCCTGCTTCAACCACGCGAACAACGTAACGAGAGCCTTTACGAAGACCACTTGATGAAAGAACTGCTAAATCAGAGTCATGGCCATAGATATCAGCGATATCTTTCTTGAGGCGGCGCGCGCTCTGTGAAGTATCAAGTTCGACTTCGATAAGAACTTTGCCTGCTGCGATATGGAGCCCCCCAGCAAAACGGAGCAAGGAAGAGACTTCGGCTTTACGGCAACAAGGTTTGGTGACGGCAAGACGGCTGAGCTCATCCTTCACTGCTGCTGTCATTGCCATAGGGGTTATCCAACCAGTTTTTCAGAAGCAATGTGTGCGAAAAGTTGACCCAATTTCTTAACATCATGATGCAGTGGAGCCCCTGAACTGCGCAGATCAGCCACCAGTAACTCTGAACCTATGGTTGAAAGATAAGAGCGCAGCTCGGACGCTCCCTCTGCAGAGCTATCAAGGATTACCAAATCAAAGAGCAGCCCTGGTGCATAACGCTGCAGAATCTGAAGATGTTCAAGTGGAGAATAGCCGGCGTATTCACCCGCAGACTTATCTGCAGAATCTAGATTTAATAGCAGGATCTTCTTCGCCTTAGTCGCAATGAGCGCATCGCGAAGTGATGGGACTAATAGATGTGGGATAACGCTAGAGAACCAAGACCCTGGACCCATGGTGATCCATTCAGCGTCTGCTATTGCGGTGAGCGCTTCTGGTTGCGCCGCCGGCACTTCAGGGATTATTCGTAAAGTCTTTAACTTTCCTTTAGTTGTAGCTACTTCTGCCTGGCCTCTCACAATCTGAGTGCCGATTGAATTCTCAAATATTGCTTCGATATCAAGAGGTTCAGCGGCCATCGGCAGGACTCTGCCAACAACCTTTAGAAGTGCGCCAACTCGATCAAGTCCTGCAACAGTGTCTTCGTCGCGATCCCATAACGCAGCCAACAGCAAATTACCGACTGCGTGTCCATTTAGCGGTCCATCACTGGTAAAGCGGTACTGCATGATCTGCGCCCAGCTACGACCCCATTCATCATCGCCACATAAAGCAGCGAGAGCCATACGCAAATCACCTGGAGGAAGGATTGGAAACTCTTCTCGCAAACGACCGCTAGAGCCACCATTATCTGCAACAGTCACGATTGCTGTGATATCTGTGGTGAGGCTACGTAATGCGGTCAGTGTGGCAGCAAGCCCATGTCCACCACCCAGTGCCACAATTTTCTTACTCAACTTATTCGCGCCCTACATCTCGATGCGTTGCATGTGCTGAAATTTCTAGGTCAGCCGATGTTGATGATAATTGCTTGGCAATTTCCTCAGCGATTGCCACAGAGCGGTGCTTGCCGCCGGTGCAGCCAATTGCGATCGTGACGTACTTCTTTCCTTCGCGAAAATACCCAGGAATCATCTGCTTTACGACACCTACATAACTCTTTACAAAGTCAGCAACACCCTCACTCCCTAAGACTTTTTCTGAGACGGGAGCATCGAGACCATTGAGTGGTCGTAGCTCAGGGATCCAGTGAGGATTAGGAATAAAACGGCAATCTAGTACTAGATCAGAATCCACGGGGATTCCGTACTTGTACCCAAAAGAGAGAACGTTGATGCGAAGTGATGCCAACATGCCAGCGGCAAAAATCTCTGAGGTTCGCTTTTCTAACTGATGAACATTCAGATTGGAAGAGTCGATAACCACATCTGCTTGTGCGCGAATTTCCTCTAACTTAGCTCGCTCTCGAGCTATGCCATCAACGATGCGATCCTTCGCCTGGAGAGGATGTGGTCGGCGCGTTGATTCGAAGCGCTGAACTAGCGCTTGATCTGAAGCATCTAAAAAGAGAAGGCGATAAGGAATTGATGCTGCCTTCAACTTTGCAAGTGAGTTGTTGAGCTCATCGAAGAACTTTCCGCCACGAACATCTACAACCACAGCTAATGCGGCGTGTGTTTCGAGATTCTGTTCGGCAAGAGATGGAAGCAAGGCTGGTGGCAGGTTATCGACCACATACCAACCAAGATCTTCAAGGGCATGGGCGACGGTCGATCGACCTGCACCAGACATCCCGGTAAGAATAAGAAGCTCTTTAGTGGCCATGGTTCTCATTCTGCCTTAGGTGTCAAGTATCTCGCCGGTGGCCATATCCACCTTCATATCCTGCGTCGCCGAGAGTGATTGTAGATATTCAAAGATGATTCCAGCGATGGTTACGCCAATTCCCGGAGTCGCAGCCAACTCTTCGCGAGATGCCTTGCGCATTGCTGTTACAGATCCAAAGCGATCTAAGAGCGCATTTCGGCGAGATTCCCCGAGTTGTGGAATGTCATCTAGTAGTGATTCAAGCATGACCTTCGATCTACGCGAACGGTGGAAGGTAATCGCAAAGCGATGAGCCTCATCGCGAATTCTTTGAAGTAAGTACATTCCCTCACTTGTGCGAGGAAGAATGAGCGGATCTTTATCCCCCGGCATCCAGACTTCTTCCAAACGCTTCGCTAGCCCACAGAGCGCAACATCACTGATGCCGAGCTCATCGAGCGCTCTCTGTGCTGCAGCAACTTGCGGAGCTCCACCGTCGACGACAATCAATTGTGGCGGATATGCAAATTTACTGACCTTGCCACCAGTTTCTGCAATCTCACTTGGATTGACCTGGCGATCGGCGAGTAAACGTTTCATGCGGCGAGTAATCACCTGATGCATTGCACGGGTGTCATCTTGAGCGGTATCTGTGTCGATGATGAATCTGCGATACTCGCTCTTCTTTGCTAACCCATCCTCAAAGACCACCATCGATGCGACGACAGATGTGCCTGAAATATTGGAGATGTCATAACACTCAATGCGCAATGGAGTGCGAGCCAATTGCAACTCTTCCTCAAGTTCAAGGAGCGCTTTCCCAGAAACTGCCGCATCTGTAGCGCGCTTACTGAGGTACTGAACGAGCGCGTAGTGGGCGTTGCGTTCAACTGTTTGGAGAAGTTCTACCTTCTCTCCTCGCTGAGGAACTTTGATCGAAACTTTCGCCCCACGGAGTTGAGTCAACCACTCCTCGAGAGCGCCCTGGTCAAGCGGTGGTTGATTGAGGTAAATCTCTGAAGGGATATCTGTGGGTGCGCTCTGACTATAGATGGAGAAGAAGAGTGAGGCCATCTGGTCATCACCTTCGAGCGCCCGCTCTTGATCAACAATCCAGGAACGCGAACCTTTGATGGAGCCGCGCCTGACAACAAAGATTGAACCTGCAGCATGCAACCCTTCCTCATGGATAGAAATGAAGTCTCCATCTAAATCATCAGAGAGATTGCCTTGCGTAGATCGTTGCGCCTTTTCAAAGGATTCAATCTGATCGCGCAATCGAGCAGCCCGTTCAAACTCTTCGCGTGATGAAGCAAGCTCCATCTCACTTCGCAGCGTTGGGAGTAAATTCTCCATCCCCTTCTCCATAAAGGCATCCAATTTGTGAGCGATTTCTTTATGCTCTTCGGGGCTAACCCAACCGACACAAGGCGCTGCACATTTACCGATATCCCCCAAAAGGCATTGTCGCTTGGTGCGTTGCGCTCTCTGAAAGTTTCCTGCGCTACACGAGCGAACAGGGTAAACCTTGAGCAGAACTTCATAGGTGTTACGGAGCGCCCAAGCATTTGTATACGGGCCAAAGTATTTAAGTCCGGGGCGCTTCTCTTTGCGGGTAATGAAGATACGGGGAAATTCATCGCTCAACGAAATAGCCAAATATGGGTAGGACTTGTCATCCTTAAACTGAACGTTATACGTTGGATGAAATTGCTTAATCCAACTAAATTCAAGGGCCAGGGCCTCGAGTTCTGTCGCAACGATGGTCCAATCCACACGGACCGCTTCGTGGACCATCCGGTAGGTCTTCTGCGCCAGGTTAGATCCAAAGTATGTGGTTAATCTGTTCTTGAGGTTCTTTGCTTTCCCAACATAGATAACTTTGTCATCTCCATTGAAGAAGCGATATACGCCTGGCTCTTCAGGAATTTCTTTTGGGCGATAACTTGCAGGTTGCGCCATCGTTACTTCTGCTTTGCGGTCTTTCGAGGTGAGCTCTGACGATTTGTAGCAAGAATCTCAGCTAAGAACTCACCTGTGTAACTGCCCTGCACCTTTGCCACATCTTCCGGGGTGCCTTCAGCGACAACTGTTCCACCGCGGAATCCACCTTCTGGACCCATATCAATAACCCAATCAGATGACTTAATGACATCGAGATTATGTTCAATGACTATGACGGTATTCCCTGACTCGACTAGACGCTTTAGGACACCGAGCAATTTATTGACATCTTCAAAGTGAAGCCCCGTGGTTGGCTCATCAAGAACATAGATAGTTCGACCCGTTGAGCGACGTTGAAGCTCGGTTGCCAGCTTCACACGTTGGGCTTCTCCTCCAGAGAGCGTTGGAGCAGATTGTCCGAGGCGCACATAACCTAGCCCAACATCACAGAGCGTCTTGAGATAACGTGCGATTGTTGGCACGGATTCAAAGAATGTATGTGCAATTTCAATAGGCATATCGAGAACTTCTGCGATGGTCTTGCCCTTGTAATGAACTTCAAGAGTTTCGCGGTTGTAGCGCGCACCATGGCAGACTTCGCATGGGACATACACATCTGGCAAAAAGTTCATCTCAATGGTGATTGTGCCGTCACCCGAACAGTTCTCGCAGCGACCACCTTTCACGTTAAAGGAGAATCGGCCTTGTTGATAGCCGCGGACTTTCGCTTCGGTAGTTTCAGCAAAGAGCGCGCGGACCTTATCGAATACGCCTGTATAAGTAGCCGGGTTGGAACGAGGCGTGCGACCAATCGGTGACTGATCAACGTGAACGACTTTATCAAGTTGATCGATTCCAGTTACGGTGCGATGGCGTCCTGGAACAAGACGGGCACCATTGAGTTTATTGGCAAGCGTTGTGTAGAGAATGTCATTTACAAGCGTTGACTTACCTGAACCCGATACTCCAGTGACAGATACGAAAAGTCCGAGAGGAATCGAAACTTCAATATCCTTCAAGTTATTCTCTTTGGCACCCTTGATTACGAGTTGGCGCTTTGGATCAATCGGGCGGCGATCTTTTGGAATCTCGATTGACTTTCGCCCTGAGAGATAAGCTCCGGTAATCGATTCTTCTGATGCAATCAGCTCTTCATAGGAGCCGGAGACGACAACGCGACCACCATGTTCGCCAGCGCCTGGACCGATATCAACAACCCAATCGGCAGTGCGGATAGTCTCTTCATCATGTTCGACCACAATCAACGTATTGCCAAGGTCGCGCAAGCGAGTGAGAGTATCGATCAGACGTCGATTGTCGCGTTGATGAAGTCCAATAGATGGTTCATCCAATACATAGAGAACACCAACAAGACCTGAACCAATTTGAGTTGCCAAGCGGATGCGCTGGGCTTCTCC
Source organism: uncultured Candidatus Planktophila sp. (assembly GCA_964533845.1). GTDB lineage: Bacteria > Actinomycetota > Actinomycetes > Nanopelagicales > Nanopelagicaceae > Planktophila. The sequence goes on along the minus strand of CAZHPQ010000004.1, from coordinate 10,835 downwards.
ACCAGAGAGCGTTGCCGCTGGTCGATCAAGTGAAAGGTAATCAAGTCCGACATCAAGTAAGAAGCCGAGGCGCGCATGGACCTCTTTCATTACTCGTTCAGCGATCTGCGCCTCACGTTTATTGAGCTTGACCTCCTTTAGAAATGCCGCGCAATCATCGATGGAGAGTGCACATACTTCGGCGATGCTCTTTCCACCCAAAGTTACTGACAAAACTTCTGGCTTAAGGCGCGCGCCTTTACATGCTGGGCATGGGGTTTGACGCATATACGCTTCATATTTATCGCGGCTGTAATCGCTATCTGTTTCGCTATGTCGACGATGGATAAACGGGATAACGCCTTCAAAACCAGTCGAGTAATTACGTACACGACCGTAGCGGTTCTTGTACTTCACATGTACTTCATAGTCGAAGCCGTTCAGGATTGCCTCTTTAGCTTTGACGGAGAGTTTCTTCCAAGGGTTATCGAGTGAGAACTTCAGCTCTTTAGCGAGAGCTTCAAGAAGACGTAAGAAGTATTCAGAGGATTGGCCTCCTGCCCAGGGCGCGATAGCACCATCATTAATTGAGATTGTGTCATCAGGAATAACGAGTTCTTCATCAACTTCTAGCCGCGTTCCGATACCTGTGCATTCAGGGCATGCACCAAAGGGTGAGTTAAATGAGAATGAGCGGGGCTCTAACTCTTCAAAGGAGAGATTGCAGTCATGGCAGGCCATGTGCTCGCTATAGGTGTGCTCTTTTTCTCCAGCTTTAGCATCTACAAAATCAAGAATTACTAAGCCATTTCCTAGCTTGAGCGCTGTTTCGATGGAGTCAGTTAAACGAGATTTACTCTCAGCTTTTGCAGTTAAACGGTCAATGACTACTTCAATGGTGTGTTTCTCTTGCTTCTTCAGCTTTGGTGGTTCAGTAAGTTGAATGGTTTCACCATCGACTCGCGCACGTGAGTAACCCTGCGTCACGAGCTCTGCAAAGAGATCGACGAATTCGCCCTTACGTTCACGAATTACCGGAGCTAATACTTGAAACTTCGTTGTTGCCGGCATTGTGAGAATCTGATCCACAATCTGCTGCGGACTTTGGCGTGAGACGGCCTTGCCGCATTGCGGGCAGTGCGGACGCCCCGCACGAGCGAAGAGGAGACGGAAATAGTCATAGACCTCAGTGATGGTGCCTACCGTCGAACGAGGATTGCGATTTGTAGATTTCTGATCGATTGAGACAGCAGGAGATAGACCTTCAATAAAGTCCACATCCGGCTTATCCATCTGCCCCAAGAATTGGCGAGCGTATGCCGAGAGCGATTCAACGTAGCGCCGTTGTCCCTCAGCGAAGATGGTGTCGAAGGCAAGACTAGATTTACCTGAACCCGAGAGTCCAGTAAAGACAATAAGCGCCTCACGTGGAAGTTCGATAGATACATCTTTGAGGTTATGTTCGCGTGCACCACGAACTACTAACTTCTCGATGCTCATGTACCCGCCTCATCCATTCCTCGAAGTTCACGTTTGAGTTCGCGAAGTTCATCACGCAGACGCGCCGCCAATTCGAAGGCGAGTTCATCTGCAGCGCTACGCATCTGCTCGGTGAGCGAGCCTATCAACGCAATCAACTCTTGGCGCGGCATGGAATCAGTCGGCTTGGATGAGAAAGGTAAGACCGCTGTCGATTTCTTGCCCTTCACCGACGCCAGAATGTCATCGGTGTCATCGCTCTCTTGGACGATGAGGTCGGTAATATCAGAAATCTTCTTACGTAGCGGCTGAGGATCAACTCCGCGCTCAAGGTTGTAGGCAACTTGCTTGGCTCGCCTGCGGTTGGTCTCATCAATCGCTTTGGCCATGGATGCTGTGATGTTGTCGGCATACATATGTACTTCACCCGATACGTTACGTGCCGCGCGACCAATAGTTTGAATGAGCGATGTTGCCGACCGAAGAAAGCCTTCCTTATCCGCATCCAGAATTGAGACAAGTGATACTTCAGGAAGATCGAGTCCTTCACGCAACAGATTGATTCCGATAAGCACATCGTATTCACCACTGCGGAGTTCACGTAAGAGTTCAACGCGGCGCAAGGTGTCGACCTCAGAGTGCAGGTAGCGAACTCGAACGCCCTTCTCTTGCAAGTAGTCGGTGAGATCTTCTGACATTTTCTTAGTTAGGGTTGTAACAAGAACTCTCTCGTTCTTTTCGGCTCTGATATTTATTTCGTGGAGCAGGTCATCAATCTGACCCTTGATTGGCTTCACGATAATCTGTGGATCAACTAATCCAGTTGGGCGGATTACCTGTTCAACAACATCTCCCCCAACTTTCTCTAGCTCGTACTTTCCGGGGGTTGCAGACAGGTACACCTTCTGACCCGTTCGCTCAAGAAATTCGGGCCACTTCAGAGGTCGATTATCAAGTGCGCTCGGCAGGCGAAATCCATGTTCGACGAGAGTGCGTTTACGTGCCGCATCTCCTTCATACATCGCACCAATCTGAGGAACTGTCACGTGGCTTTCATCGATGACCACTAAGAAGTCTTCAGGGAAATAATCCAAGAGACAGTTTGGCGGAGAACCAGGTTCGCGCCCATCAAGATGGCGTGAGTAGTTTTCAATCCCAGAACAGAAGCCGAGTTGCTCCATCATCTCGAGGTCAAAAGTTGTACGCATGCGCAAGCGCTGTTCTTCAAGTAACTTTCCTTGCTTGGTAAAGAGATTGAGCTGTACTTGAAGCTCATCTTGGATATCACTCATGGCGCGCTTCATAGTTTCAGGGCCTGCGGCATAGTGAGTAGCCGGGAATATATAGATCTCGGTTTCATCATTGACAATCTCACCTGTGAGCGGGTTAAGCGTCATAATCTTTTCAATCTCATCGCCGAACATTTCGATACGAACAGCGAGCTCTTCGTACATCGGAATGATTTCAACGGTATCTCCGCGTACCCTGAAGGTTCCGCGCTCGAAGGCCATATCGTTTCGCTTGTATTGCACATCTACAAACTTGCGTAGCAACGCGTTACGTTCTATTTCATCGCCTACTTTTAGACGAATCATTCGGTCTATATATTCCTGTGGCGTACCAAGTCCGTAGATGCAAGAGACGGTCGCCACAACAATGACATCACGCCTGGTCAGCAGTGAGTTTGTCGCCGAGTGGCGAAGTCTTTCAACTTCATCGTTGACGCTGGAATCTTTCTCAATAAAGGTATCTGTCTGCGGCACATAAGCTTCAGGCTGGTAATAGTCGTAGTAAGAGACAAAGTACTCGACGGCATTATTTGGCAGAAGTTCGCGAAACTCATTTGCCAACTGCGCAGCCAAGGTCTTATTGGGAGCAAGTACTAGAGTCGGGCGCTGCAGCCGTTCGATAAGCCACGCAGTGGTCGCTGACTTTCCTGTTCCGGTCGCACCCAGGAGAACAACATCTTGCACTCCATCATTTATTCGCCGAGCAATCTCTTCTATTGCAGCTGGCTGATCTCCAGCAGGTACGTAATCGCTGATCACCTCAAAAGGTGCAACTTTTCGCTGCAGATCAGTTACGGGGCGCACCTGCTTATCCTAAGGAGAGAGGCTGCAGAACGTCCTCCCAAAGATTCTCGACCTGGCGCAAGAGTGAGTCCTCATCGCCATCATTTCGGATCACCTTATCTGCAATAGCTTCACGCGCTTCAGGAGTTGCTTGAGAAGAGATTCGCTTCTCGATTTGAGAGATGTAAAGCCCCTTTTTGAGTAGGCGCGCCTTTCGTAGCTCAATATCTGATTCAACGGTGATGATGTAATCAAACTTGGCTGCCGCTCCTGTTTCTACCAAGAGTGGGATTTCATAAATCAAAATGTCGCCAATATCGAGATCTGCGACAGCTTCGGCAAAGAGCGCCTGCACGCGCGGGTGGATGATTGCCTCTAAATCTTTGCGAGCTTGTGAATCGGAGAAAACAATCTCGGCAAGCTTCTTACGATCAATATCACCGTTAACGATGACCTCATCCCCAAAGCGGAGCATGACATCTGCAAATCCATCACTTCCCCGCTCAATAGCCATTCGTGCCAACTGGTCGGCATCGATAACAAGAGCGCCGAGTTCAGCGAAGAATTGAGCTACCGTCGACTTACCTGCACCGATTCCACCAGTAAGCCCGACTACCAACATGTTCTTACCCTACCTCTCCACATCAGGTACCCTGAAGAATCATCGCTTGTCGCTTCCTTGATGAATAAAAAAGAGACTCACTCAGGGAAAGCGAGGTTAGGGAGCAGCTCGCGACCCGAATGAGTCTCTTTTGTTAAAACTATTCAGCTACAACAGCAGCTTCTTCAGCTGCCTTTGCTTCTGCCTTCTGCTTCTTGTGAGCTAAGAAGCGCTCCTGTGCGACAGCGTATTGACGCTCCCACTCTTCGCGCTGTGAGTCATATCCTGGCTTCCATTCCTGTGTATCAGGATCGAAACCTTCTGGATAGATGAAGTTTCCTTCTGCATCGTAGCGAGCAGCCATTCCGTACTGAGTTGGATCGAATGCTTCGATTTCAACTTCATGTCCTTCATTAGCCTGCTTCAATGAGAGTGAGATACGACGACGCTCTAGGTCGATATCGATAATCTTCACGAATAGTTCATCTCCGACGGAGACAACCTGCTCTGGAATTTCAACGTGGCGCTCGGCCAACTCTGAAATGTGAACAAGGCCTTCGATGCCTTCGTGAACGCGGATGAATGCTCCGAATGGAACAAGCTTGGTGACCACACCAGGAACCACCGTGTTAATTGTGTGGGTGCGAGCGAATGCCTGCCATGGATCCTCTTGTGTTGCCTTGAGTGAGAGTGAAACGCGCTCACGCTCGAAGTCAACTTCAAGAACTTCAACAGTTACTTCGTCGCCAACTTCAACAACTTCACCTGGGTGATCGATGTGCTTCCATGAAAGCTCTGAGACGTGAACGAGTCCATCAACGCCACCAAGGTCAACGAATGCACCGAAGTTTACGATTGATGAGACAACACCGGTACGAACTTGACCCTTTTGAAGCTGGTTCAAGAATTCAGTGCGTGACTGTGACTGTGTCTGCTCGAGGAATGCACGACGTGAAAGAACTACGTTGTTGCGATTCTTATCGAGTTCGATAATGCGAGCTTCAACCTGCTTACCGATGTAAGGGGTGAGATCGCGAACGCGACGCATTTCAACAAGGGATGCTGGCAAGAAGCCGCGAAGTCCGATGTCGACGATGAGCCCACCCTTAACAACTTCAATAACAGTTCCGACGACGACTTCGTCGCGTTCCTTCTTGCCTTCGATTTCGCCCCAGGCGCGCTCGTACTGTGCACGCTTCTTGGAGAGAATGAGGCGACCTTCTTTATCTTCCTTCTGAAGAACAAGAGCTTCGACTTTATCGCCAACCTTGACGATGTCATTTGGATCTGCATCATGGCGGATTGAGAGTTCGCGTGAAGGAATAACACCTTCTGTCTTGTACCCGACGTCAAGGAGTACTTCTTCGCGATCAATTTGAACGACTGTACCAACGACTAAATCTCCGTCGCTGAAATTTCTGATTGTGCCTTCGATTGCGGCTAGAAAATCTTCTGCTGATCCAATGTCATTTACTGCAATTTGTGTAGTCAAGATGCTCCGTAGGGATAGAAAGTAGTAGGGATAGGACGGGCTAAGAGTACGGGTGGGGGCTAAATACCAGCAAATCCCCGCTTAGATATCGCCCTCATCACAGTAGGATGCACGGACAATGAATCGTTATGTCGAGCTATTCCGAATTCCAAATGTTTGGGTTCTAGTACTCGCCTGCTTTCCAGCGCGCGTTGCCTACGGAATGGTCAGCCTCTCCATCTTCTTCAAAGTTGAGCAATCGACCGGCTCTATATCAAGTGCGGGTCTCGCGCTAGGTCTCAATGCAGCAACCGGTGCACTGACCGCTGGAATTCGCGGCTCTGTTATGGACAAGTACGGACAGAAGTGGCCGCTGCGCATCATGGTTCCCACTTATGCGACGTTGACGATTGCACTCAATCTTGCAGATACAAAGATTGCGATGTTGACGCTTGCATTTGTGATGGGGTTGAGCGCTCCCCCAATTAATCTCTCAGTCCGCCCTTTGTGGAAAATTGTGGTTCCAGAAAAAGACCTACGTACTGCATACGCAATCGACTCTTCGATTATGAATTTTGCTTTCGTTGTCGGGCCCGTCATCGCCACTTCGCTGGCGCTCTCAAGATTCTCATCTTCACCTTTATTTATCTGTGCCGGGCTGATGCTCCTCGGCGGGATTTCACTTGCTATGACAAAGGTTTCACGTAACTGGGTCCCCGAAGTTAAGGGCGCTGATTACCAGCCGCTTTGGAAGCATAAGCCTCTGCAACTGCTCATGATCGAAGGGTGCTTTATCGGATTTGGCTGGGGCCTTTTTGATGTCGCAGTTCCTGCATTCACAACGATAGAGAAGGTTCCGCATATGACTGCCTGGATTTTCGCAGCCATGGGAGTTTCAAATGTAGTTGGAGGTCTCTTGGCCGGCCTCGTGTCAAAGAAGACTTCTTCTTTGAAAGCGATGCGCCGCACCTATGGAGTTTGGTTTCTTGTCTCTATTCCGATGGCGCTTTCCTATCCGAATTGGACGATGATTATTGCCGGTGCGTTTTTAGGGTTAGTGGGTGGAGCAATTCAAGTCTTCTATTGGGAAGTTATGGAAGCTATTCGCCCACAAGGATCACCGACTGCGATGATGGGATGGCTTTGGTCTGTAGAAGGCACGCTGATGGCTGTTGGCTCCATGGCAGGTGGATTTATCTCAGAACATTCATCTCCCACTATCGCTCTAAGTATCACTGCGCTCTGCATAGGGGCTGGTTATTTGATTCTGGCCCTTGGTAGGTCGCGTTTGATTGCCGCCGATCGAATCCCCACAGATGACGAAGATTTAGCTGCGATGAAAGATAACGCCAACACCAATCAATAACGCGTTCTAGTGTGCGGCTTCATTCCAACTCTTTCCGATTCCGACTGACACATCTAGTGGTGCACGTAGCGGATACGCACTACCCATCTGAGCGCGGACTAATTCAGAGACTGCATCAACTTCATTGGTGACTACTTCAAGGATGAGCTCATCGTGCACTTGTAGCAATAATCGTGACTTGTACTTTCCGGCAACCAAAGCGCTTTGCACATTCAGCATCGCCTGCTTGATGATGTCAGCTGCCGAACCTTGAATCGGGGCGTTAAGGGCCATGCGCTCTGCTACTTCTCGGCGTTGGCGGTTATCGTGCATGAGATCTGGAAGATAACGTCGACGTCCCATCACTGTTTCGGTATAGCCCACCTTGCGCGCTTCTTCGACAACAGTCTTGAGATAGTCGCGAATGCCGCCGAAGCGTTGGAAGTAACGATCCATTAAATCCTGCGCTGCAGTTGGGGTCAGATCTAACTGCGCCGCTAGCCCGTATGAGCTAAGCCCATATGCCAGCCCATATGACATTGCCTTTATCTGGCGGCGCATTTCGGGATCAACATCTGCCTGCTTTACCCCAAAAACAAGAGCTGCAACTGTTGCATGTAGATCTTCTCCCGATTCAAAGGCTTTCAATAAACCTTCGTCGTTAGAAAGGTGCGCCATGATGCGCATCTCAATCTGGCTGTAATCGGCAGTAAGAAGTGCGTCATAACCATCACCTGCGATGAAGCAGTCGCGAATCTTTCTTCCCTCTTCGGTACGCACCGGAATGTTCTGCAGGTTCGGCCCCACAGAGGAAAGTCGACCGGTTGCGGCAACTGTCTGAGCAAAGTGAGTATGGATTC
>CAZHPQ010000004.1:0-2928 GCA_964533845.1 uncultured Candidatus Planktophila sp. | reverse complement strand
AACTCATGTCCCGCAGCCGTATGGGCAACTTTGGTTTCGCGAGCTACTTCTGCTTCAAAGAAGTTGAGTAACTTTTCAAGCGCTTTCTTATCGACTGCAATTCCGCGGTTCTCCATAGTGGCAAGCAGGTGCGCGATTGGAAGTTCGAGTTCATAAAAGAGCTTGTTTAACCCGCGAGATTCAAGCTCTTGGGTGAGCGAGGCCTGCAAAGTGAAGAGTGCACAGGCAGATGTGAGCAGTGTCTGTTCGGCAGATGATGTATCGAGGACGGTACCGCTCCCCCAGCGATCAAGGAGATCTTGTAGCTCTTGTGCACGTGTACCTGGGTTGACGAGGTAGGCAGCCAATTCTGTATCAAAGACAACGCCTTGCAGGCCATTGATTCGTGCCAGAGATTTTGCACCGTGCGCAATCTTCTCGACCGCACTATCCACCGCCCAGCTTCCCATCTCGGCAGAATGAACCAAGTGCGCTTCCTGTGCAGAGAGCGCAACCGCATAACGATGTAGCGCGTTCTCTTTAATCTCAAAAGCCAAGGCGATAGGACCGTGATGGGCAGCAATCTTCTCTGAAATCTGCGCAGGTGTAAGTACTGATGAATCAATATCTGCAGCAAAGAGCGAAAGTTCTGGTTCAGAGTTCTTTGTTGCACTCTCTTCAGGAGTTACTGCAATCGCCTTGAGACGATCTTTCAGTGTTCTAAACTCTAACTTTTCGAAGAGCGCAGTGAGATCACCTGCAGCAACTCCACTCCAGGCAAGTGCATCTATCGATAGCTCAATTGGAGCATCGTGGATGAGTTGAGTCAGCTCTCGGTTTCGGCGGACGTTATCAAGATGCTCCCGAAGCGCTTCTCCTACCTTTCCAGATACCTTATCTGCCTGTTCCAGTAACTTTGCCAAGGATCCATATTCAACGACCCACTTTGCAGCTGTCTTCTCGCCCACCCCTGGAATAGATGGCAAGTTATCGCTCGGATCTCCACGTAGGGCTGCAAAGTCTGGATACTGCTCAGGCGTCATTCCATACTTTTCAATGACAGCAGCAGGAGTCATGCGCGCTAGCTCTGATACGCCGCGTTTTGGATAGAGCACAGTTGTTTGTTCGGTAACGAGTTGGAAACTATCTCTATCGCCAGTACAGATGAGAACTTCTGCGCCCTCTTTCTCAGCTTGCTTGGTGATTGTTGCGATGATGTCATCTGCTTCAAATCCCTCAACTTCAAATTGGGTAATTCCAAATCCATTTACCAGATCATGTAAATAGGACATCTGAGAGCGAAACTCATCAGGGGTTTTAGCACGGTTGGCTTTATATTCTGGGAATATTTCAGTTCTAAAAGTCTTGCGCGATACATCAAAAGCAACCGCGACGTGTGTTGGCTTCTCTTCTTTAAGCAAAGAGATGAGCATCGTGGCAAAGCCATAGATAGCATTAGTGTGCTGACCCTGCGCGGTCGTGAAATTTTCAGCAGGTAGAGCGAAGAAGGCGCGGTAGGCCATTGAATGGCCGTCAATGAGCAGTAGTCTCTTCTTCTGATTCGCTGTGCTGCTCATGTGGGACATCATAGGTATAAACTCCGTTGCTATGACTGAACCTGATTACTTAGCAATCATTAAAGAGCGCGGCCAAGGAGCTCTCGATCTCAAGATGGGAATCGAGATGCTAGAAGTTTCGCCGCAACGTTTAGTCGCTCGCATGCCGGTAGAAGGCAACACTCAACCCATCGGCCTGTTACATGGTGGAGCCAATGTTGTTCTTGCTGAATCTCTTGGTTCAATTGGCACTCAACTACATGCAGGCCCAGATCGAAAGATTGTGGGAGTTGATATCAACGCCACCCACCATAAATCAGCAACAAGTGGATATGTCACAGCTGTTGCAACCCCAGTCTCTTTGGGGCGCACGCTCTGCGTCTACGAGATCGTGATAACAAACGAGGCAGGTCAGCGAACTTGTACCGCTCGCATAACCTGCCTCATTCTTAACCCTTAATCTACTTAGTGAGCACCTACTCCTAGGTATGCCTCACGCACTGCTGGATCATTGAGCAAGTCAGAAGCCTTAGCTTCCTTAGTCACATTTCCGGTCTCAAGAATGTAGGCACGATGTGCGCGTTGAAGCGCCTGTTGTGCATTCTGTTCTACGAGCAAAATTGTGACGCCCTGCTTATTAATTTCGGTGATGATGCGGAAGATATTTGCAATCATCTGAGGAGCAAGACCCATAGATGGTTCATCGAGAAGAAGAACTTTAGGGCGAGCCATCAAAGCGCGACCCATAGCCAACATCTGCTGCTCTCCACCTGAGAGTGTTCCTCCTGCTTGAGAGGTACGTTCTTTCAAGCGTGGGAATAAGGTGTAAACGCGATCAAGATCTTCGGCCATCTCATTCTTGCGATTCTTGCGATTGAACTTACCCATCTCAAGATTTTCAAGAACAGTCATTCCAGCAAAGATGCCGCGGCCTTCAGGAACCTGAGAGATTCCTAGATCAACGCGCTCGTGAGCTGGAATCTTGTTGAGGTCCTGGCCATCGAAGTTGATGGAGCCGCTAGAAACTGGGCGAAGCCCAGAGACGGTCTTCAAGATTGTTGTCTTACCAGCGCCATTTGCACCAATAAGTGTGACGATTTCACCTTCGTTGACGACAACTGAAACGCCCTTGATAGCTTCAATCTTGCCGTAATGAACGCGTAGATCTTTAATTTCAAGACGCATCTGCTGGCACTCCTAGGTATGCCTCGATTACTCGAGGGTCGTTTTGTACTACTGAAGGAAGATCATCTGCAATCTTCTGTCCGAAGTCGAGAACTGCAACGCGGTCAGAGATTCCCATAATGAGTGACATATCGTGCTCAATGAGAAGCACGGTGTAACCCTTATCGCGAATCTTCTTAATTGTTTCAGCGAGTGCAACCTTTTCAGC
>CAZHPQ010000003.1:23647-37961 GCA_964533845.1 uncultured Candidatus Planktophila sp. | reverse complement strand
ACTCCACTTGGCATCACGTAATCAACCATGCGTGGGAACTTATCGACAGCAAAGACAGTGACATGGCCATCGCGTGCACGTAGCCCAGCGCGCACCTTTTCAAAACCTTCAACTGCGCAAGGTCCAGCTGAAGTCCAGACCACGTTAGCTAACAAGCCAAAGATTCCCTCAAGCGATTGTCCGTGTGGCTTTACAAGTCTGTGTGAGAGTAGATGCAATCTCAAGTAGACATCTTTTGCATCTTTAGGCGCTGTCGTGAGATCAATCTCTATAGAAACTAATTCGCGAGTGATGCCGCGAACATCATCTTTTCCGACAAGAGCTGTCAGAGTTGCATCGGGCGCACCTTGAAGAGCTCCTAGCGCTGGAGCTGGGTACCAAACATCAAGCACGGTAGTTCCAGCGAGAGTTGCGATTCCATGGCCATGAGCGAGAGACGACATGCGCTAAGCCTAACCCCTATCCTGTCCCTCATGCGTATTGCAGTCTTCTGTTCGTCATCTCCAACCATCGATTCTAAATTTATCGACCTCGCATTTGAACTCGGTGCTGAAATTGCATCTCAAGGCTCCGAATTAGTTTCCGGAGGAGGGCATATCTCAGCGATGGGAGCAATCTCTCGAGGAGCTCGCAGCAAAGGTGGAAAGACGATTGGAATCATTCCCCAGAAATTGGTAGATATTGAATTTGCCGATCACGATAGCGATGAGTTAATTGTTGTCGACTCGATGCGTACACGTAAAGCGAAGATAGAAGATTTAGCTGATGCCTTTATTACCTTGCCAGGCGGACTTGGCACTCTAGAAGAGCTCTTTGAAATCTGGGTCGGGCGCTACCTTGAGTTCCATAAGAAGCCTGTGATCATTCTCGACCCCCATGGAATTTATGAACCCCTTCACGCGCTGGTCGAACATCTAGAAACACATAACTTTGTAAAGCCCGGAATGCGAGATTTAATTTATTGGGCAACCTCTGTAGAAGATGCGGTAGCAAAGGCTTTTGGAAGATAAGAAATGAAATCCAACACTCTACGTATCTCATTTACTGTCAATGCTCCCTGCGAGCGAGTATGGGAAAAGATTGCAGATTGGCCTTCGCAAGGAGAGTGGATGTTGCAAACTAAAGTCTGGGTAACCAGCAGTCAACACGAAGGCGTCGGCACTTCTATTGCAGCATTTACTGGGCCACTACATTTTATCTACCCACGATTTAAATTTCTTGGCTTACTTGATCTCATGACAGTCACGCATTGGCAACCGCCTCATCGCTGCGATGTTGAACATGTTGGAAAGATTCTTAAAGGAAGCGGCAGCTTTCTCCTCACTCCGCTATCAGCAACCAAGACACGATTTGATTGGTCAGAGACCTTGATCGCGCCAAAGGCGCTCTTTTTCCTGGGTGCGCCTTTCCTATACGTGGGCGTGCGCATCTCTCTTGCTCGATTTGCTCGACTATTTTAATTGGTGACCGAGTAACCTTTATTCTGTGAGCAACCAAGAGACCATCGCGCAGTTGCTTGCATCTTTGCCAGAAGAAGAGCGCATCATCTTGACGCTGCACTATCTGCGAGGCAAATCAAGTGGCGATATTGCGATCCTGCTACAAGTCCCTGAACGCGCTGTTATTGCCGTCATAACATCAGGAAAATCCCGCCTAAAAGGCCATCTCGGAATCTAGAGATAGCCCCCTCGATACCCTCATTGGCTCGATTTCACCCGCGCCCGATTCTGCGAGATACTTCTCCCTGCACTACTAGACCTCACGGTCCCCGGCAGTTTCGACAACAAGGAGTCCCCACCATGGCAGCTATGAAACCCCGTACAGGTGATGGACCAATGGAAGTTACTAAGGAAGCCCGTTCTCTGGTCATGCGCATCCCACTTGAAGGTGGCGGACGCCTCGTAGTTGAGCTCAACCCACAGGAAGCAAATAATCTCAGCGCAGCCCTTGAAGCCGCTGTAGCGCTCATCAAAAAGTAGAGTGGATTAAAAAGATTCTTGCAGCAGTTTCGCCAGAGATTGATTCAATTGTTGGCGCCGATATCTTGGCTCTTGGCTTTATCAAGAATAAAGATGAGAAATTTGAATTTACCGCCGATCCTCGGTTAATCGCAAAACTTGAGAAGTATTTCGAAGTCAGCTTTCTTGACGAGATAAATTTCTTTGAAGCCTCAGCAAAAGCGGGGGAGCTCTTTGAAATCCCAGTTGCCCACGAAGATGCTGAAGTCGATCGCATTTATCTTGTTGGCGTCGGCGATAACTCCTTAGCTTCGTTGCGTACAGCAGGTGCTGCCCTGGGCAAGAAAGTTCGTGGCAAAGCTCTCTCGCTCGTCTCGCTCTGCGCGCAGAGCGCGGCCGAAATTAAAGCCCACGGAGTTTCATTGACCTTGGGTGCATACCAGTGGAGCTTAAAGACAGGAAAGACTCCCGAGATCCCACAATTTTTGATCGCTTCTAAAGATGCAGCGTCAGTGAGCATCGCTCTCACGATTGCGCGCGCACTGTATACGGCTCGCGATTTGATTCTTACTCCCTCAAATATCAAGAACCCACTCTGGATGGCGCAAGAGGCGCAGACGATTGCTGATCAATCTGAGCTCTCGATTCGTATTCTTGCCGGCAAAGAGCTTGCAAAATTTGGCGGCCTGCGCGCTGTCGGAAATTCATCTCCTAAACCTGGACCTCGCTTTATCGAGATTACATACGTTCCGCGAGGTAAAGCAAAGTTAGCTGCGGCGTTGCCACACGTTGTTATCGTCGGTAAAGGCATCACATTTGATACTGGTGGCGTCTCACTGAAGCGTCCTTACGAATTTATGACCGCGATGAAGAGCGATATGGCAGGAGCTGCTGCCGCTCTTGCAACGCTCAGCGCGCTTCCTGATTTACAGCCGAAGGTAAAGGTGACTGCACTCTTGATGTGTGCAGAGAATGCACTTTCTGGAACAGCGCAGCGTCCATCTGATGTAATTACTCAATATGACGGAACCACTGTCGAAATCATCAATACCGATGCAGAAGGTCGCTTAGTTCTTGCCGATGGCTTGGGTTATGCCCTTGAAAATCTTGATCCAGATTATTTAATTGATATTGCAACCCTGACAGGGTCGGCCACCTTAGGTTTAGGGCGACAGTATGCGGCGATGTATACACGCGATGAAAAGTTAGCGCGTGAATTAGTCGCAATCGGTGAACAGAGCGGAGAACGCGTCTGGCACATGCCTTTAGTAGATGACTACAGAGATTCACTAGAAAGCGATGTGGCAGATCTCAATCATGCAGCAGATAAAGGTGACTATTCAGCAGGTTCAGTAACTGCAGCCTTGTATCTCGAGCACTTTGTTGGAGATGCGCGATGGGTACACCTTGATATTGCAGGTCCAGCTCGCAGCGAGTCTGACTCAGGCGAAAATGTGAAAGGCGGCACAGGTTTCGGCGTGCGCTTCCTGCTCGATTGGATAGTGTCTCTCTCGTGAACATCAACCCGCACGACTATGCCGAGAGCTTTATCGCTGAAGATTCTGTAAAGACCGCTGCGCGTGCCCGTGGAGTTGAAATCGGAACACATGATGTATCACCTGGAACTGGCGCATATCTCAGGCATCTCGCACAACTATTAAGCGCACAGTCAGTTGTTGAAATTGGAACTGGATCAGGCGTTGGTTCGCTTTGGCTTCTTGAGGGCATGATTAAAAGCGGAACGCTGACATCAATTGATGATGAGATGGAACATTCCAGCATCGCAAAGCTCGCATTTGCTGAAGCAGATATCGCAGCTGCACGTTTTCGTCTGATTACCAATTCAGTGATGGATGTGATGACCAAGTTGGCCGATCGCGCCTATGACTTAGTTGTCTTCCGCCACAACCCAGAAGATCTTAATTTTGCTATCTCTGAAGCTCATCGCGTTCTACGAAGTGGCGGCGTTTTTGTCATCGATAACTTCTTCGGTGGAGCAAAGGTGCCAGATCCAGCGCAGAGAGATCCAAAGACAATTGCGCTGCGTGAAGCAGGTAAGGCGATCAAGGCGGATTCAGAATCTTGGATGAGTGTTCTTGTGACAACCGGCGATGGTCTATTAATCGCTACAAAACTCTAGAGAAAGTACGTTAAAGCAGATGAGTAATTGGAATGAGAGAGGCCACCGCAGCGATGGGCCTTGGTGGGTTGCTCCAAGCCAGAGCGGTTTAGGCCGTTCCATTTCACTACGTACAGCAATTTTGATTGCACTTGTCGTCGGAGTTGTAGGTGGGGCATTTGGCGCGTCATCTTCAGGTTCACTCTTTGGCCGCTCCGTTAATTTAGTAAAGACAACTGCAGCTGTTGAAAGACCAGCTGGATCAGTTGCGGAGATTGCACAGAGAGTTCTTCCATCAGTAGTTTCAATTGAGGCTCAATCTGGCAGAGGTGGTTCAACCGGTTCTGGATTTATCATCGATAGCACGGGCTACATTCTGACCAATAACCATGTAATTGCCTCATCAGCTATGAGCGGTGGAGATATTCGCGTTCGTCTCAATGATGGATTCTCATATGACGCCAGAGTAGTTGGGCGCGATAGCTCTTACGATTTGGCAGTCATAAAGATCGTGGCTCCCAATTTAAAGGCACTTCAATTTGGCGATAGCGATCAGGTTGCAGTTGGCGACTCTGTTATTGCGATTGGTTCACCACTTGGCTTATCAGGCACTGTAACTTTAGGAATCATTAGCGCTAAAGATCGCGCTGTCACTGCAGGAGACAATGATGCAGAGAGCGCCTTTATCAACGCGCTTCAAACAGATGCAGCCATTAATCCTGGAAATTCAGGAGGACCGCTTGTAAATTCAACAGGTGCGGTAATCGGAGTTAATTCAGCAATCGCATCACTTGGAACATCATTTAGCGGCCAGTCAGGTTCGATTGGGCTTGGCTTTGCAATTCCCATTAATCAAGCGCGCAAGACCGCTGATCAACTAATCAGGAATGGCAAAGCTACATACCCAGTAATGGGTATTTCAGTTGATATGAATTACTCAGGTGATGGAGCGATGATTGCCAAGACTGGTGTTGCCATCGTCCCAGGCGGAGCTGCGGCAAAGGCGGGCTTAAAGGCTGGAGACATCATCACTGAAATCGATGGTCGAGCAATCACATCTTCAGAAGAGCTTATTGTCGCTATTCGCTCCCATAACGTTGGTGAGAAAATTGAGGTCACGTATAAACGTGGCGGTACCAGCAAGACGGTAACTCTGACACTGTCGGCATCGAAATAGCCGAGTAAGGTAGAGCCACTATGTTCTTTGATTTTGGTGCAGGCGAACTCATTGGGTTAGCAATTCTTGCCATGGTGCTCGTTGGCCCTGAACGCCTTCCTCGCCTTGCAGTTGATGCCGCCAAATTTGTGAAGAAGGCGCGCGATTTTGCATCCAATGCAACCTCTGAGCTCAAGGCCAACCTGGGACCAGGCTTTGAAGATCTTGATGCAACCGATCTCAATCCAAAGAACTTCATTAAGAAGCAGATTGGCAACGTCCTAGATGACGATGCCCCAAAAGATAAAAAATATCCATCCAGCTTTGCATACTCAATTGATCCAGATTTGCTATGACAACACTTGATTTAGTCAACGCAGCTCTTGCCACCGTGCAAGATCCTGAACTTCACCGCGCACTTCCTGAACTCGGCATGGTCAAGTCTATAAATATCAATGGTGATGTTGCTGAACTAGAAATTTTGCTCACCATCTCAGGTTGTCCGATGCGCGATCGCTTAAGACGTGATATCGAGGCAGCAGTGACAGCTGTTCAAGGCATTGCTCGCGCAGAAATCACATTTGGCGTTATGGACGAAGAGCAGCGCGCAAATATTAAGAAGTTGCTCCGCAATGGCCGCGAAAGCTTTATCTCATTTGCCCAGAAAGATTCACTCACTCGCGTTATCGGCGTTGCATCAGGTAAAGGTGGCGTTGGAAAGTCATCACTTACTGCGAACTTGGCTGTGGCTTCAGCTCAGCGCGGCCTTCGCGTGGGCATACTGGATGCAGATGTTTATGGACACTCAATCCCTCGACTCATGGGGTTGATTGGCCAGCGACCTACAGCAATCGATCAGATGTTTATTCCACTTGAATCATATGGAGTCAAAGTTGTTTCGATGGAGATGTTTAAGCCGGAGCGCAGCGATGCCATCGCTTACCGTGGGCCGTTACTTCACCGCGTTCTTGAACAACTTCTCTCTGATGCTTACTGGGGAGATTTAGATCTTCTCTATATCGATCTGCCACCTGGCACGGGCGATTTAGCTATTTCGCTGGGCCAGCTAGTCCCATCATCTGAAATTGTGGTTGTGACAACGCCCCAGATTGCAGCAGCCGAAGTTGCAGAGCGCGCTGGCAGAATTGCTCACCAGATTCACCAGAGGGTTATCGGCGTGATTGAGAATATGTCGGCTTATCCCTGCAGTAAATGTGGCGAGATGACATCACTCTTTGGCGAAGGCGGCGGTGAAGAGACATCTAAACGACTGTCGCAATTAATCGGCGGAGATGTTCCACTTCTAGGCAAGATTCCATTTAGCCCAGATTTACGCGAAGGTGGAGATGCAGGAGCTCCTGTTGTTATCTCTGCACCAGATAGTCCTAGTGCTCAAGCAATCGATGAAATCATTGCCAAATTGATTGTGCGCGAAAAATCCTTACTTGGAGTCCGACTCGGGCTTGCGTAGCTCTTCGACAATCTCTTTGGCGATATCGCCGAGTTCATTTCGTAGGTAATCGCGAGTTGCCACTTCACCTAGTGCAATTCGTAGGCTGGCTAGTTCTCGGGTCAGATACTCAGTATCTGCGATGCTGCGTGCGTTCTGTGCACGATCTTCATTGAGGGCGATGCGATCACGGTCTGCTTGGCGATTTTGTGCCAAGAGAATTAGAGGCGCTGCATATGAAGCTTGAAGTGAAAGAATGAGCGTTAAGAAGATAAATGGATACTCATCAAAGCGCCATGATGTCGGTGACAATGTGTTCCACAGAACCCAGCTCAATACAAAGCAGGTCATATAAACAAGAAAACGCGCTGTTCCTAAGAAGCGTGCAAAACGTTCAGAGAGGCGACCAAAAGTCTCTGGATCGATATTGCCGCGAAGTGAGCGGCGAGTTTCTCTAGGTGTGTCTAGGCGATAGCTACGAGCCATGTTTAGACCTCCTTCGCAAAATCAGTATCGATGCTCTCAAGCGCTGCCGATGTTGCAGCTGTGTGAGCCGCCGAATCTCTGTGGTCATGTCGCCAGTTTTCAGGCAACAAGTGATCGAGCACATCGTCAACTGTTACGGCGCCGAGCAGGCGATCATTGGCATCTATAACAGGCAGTGAGAGCAAGTTATAGCTGGCTAAGTATGACGAAACTGCATGCAGCGATGCGTCGGGATTAACGCCCTTGGTATTGGTGTCGACGATAGATCCAAGCAAAGTCGATGGTGGTTCACGCAATAAACGTTGGTAGTGGACCATTCCTATAAATCGCCCCGTAGGCGTTTCAAGTGGCTGGCGAGTAATGAAAACCTGTGAGGCTAACGCTGGTGATTTCTCACTCTGGCGTACAGCAGCCAATGCATCTGCAACCGTGTAGTCAGCTGACATCACGATTGGTTCGGTTGTCATCATTCCACCAGCAGAATAATCTTCATAAGTCATTAAACGAAGAACATCTTCAGCATCTTCGGGATCCATGAGTTCAATCAGCTCTTGTGCTCGCTCTTCGCCAATTTCACGGAGTAAGTCAGCTGCGTCATCAGGGTCCATCTCTTCAAGTACATCTGCTGCGCGCTCACCTTCAAGTTCGGCAAGGAGGGCAACACGCTCTGACTCGTCCATCTCTTCTAGGACATCTGCAAGTCGCTCATCATCGAGAGCGCGAGCTACTTCAACTCGACGCTTCGGGGCGAGATCTTGGATAACTGCTGCTAAATCTGCGGCTCGTAAGTTGCCGATAGTTGAAAGCAAATTTGAAACACCCTGATTGGTTTCGTGCTGAGCAAAGCCAGTGACTTCCTCCCAGGCAACAGTTGATGTTGCACCTTTGCGTCGCAGTCCGCGACCCTTGCGCATAATATGCACACGGCTGATCAGCCAATCTCCGGTGCGGTTCTGCTCCATCGCCATGTCTTCAACGAGAACTTGCTCGCCATCTTCAACGAGGGCTACAGAGCGATCGAGTAAATCGCCAAGTACCAACATTTCGCCAGTGCGAGTTTCAAACCGTCGCATATTCAGAAGCCCTGTAATCACGACCGCACCTGATTCGATCGATGTCACACGTGTGATTGGAACGAAGACGCGACGACGCAATGGGACTTCAACCACCAAACCGAGAATTCGGGGAGGCTGATTATTAGAACGCAGGGTCGCGACAGCATCGCGCACCTTGCCAACTGGATCCCCATTAGGGTCAAAGACCGCTGTACCTGCAAGACGGGCGAGAAATATGCGATTGATGTTATTTCCGCTCATGGGATAAGAGTAACGCGTGCACCATCGGCTAGGTTTGCCTAATGTCCGTAGCCCCGCGTAATGAATCAGTGCATAACCACACTGCTCTACCTGCGCGGCCTGACCTGATTCGCTTGATCATTGGAATTTTCGGCGTGGGCTCATCAGGTCCGCTGATTGCGCTTAGTGCAATGCCGGTACCAACGCTAATTTTCTGGCGAAATCTTGGTGGCTCGCTAATCACCTTGCCATTTGCGCTGCGCCACAAAGTCGATCGCACTGGTGCGAAATGGGCAGTGTTGGCGGGAATTTTTCTCTCATTCCACTTCATGGGCTTCTTCTTAGCGATGAGAATGACAAGCGTTGCTGCAGGGACTGCAATTGCGGCGCTCCAACCGATTTTTGCAGCGCTCTTCCTAAAATTTAGAGGTGGATTTATTCCCAATAAAGCTTGGCTCGGAATGTTTGTCAGCTTCATGGGAGTGTTAGTAGTAACTGGGATTGATATTCAGTTAGACCGACGTTCGTTTCTGGGCGATCTTGCTGCGCTTGCTTCTGGCGCACTCGCTGCTGCATATATGTTGATTGGCTCGCACGCACAAAAGACTTTGCAGACAACAACGTACACTTCAATCTGCTATCTATCGTGTGCACTAACAGCGCTACCAATTACTTTGATTGCAGGCTACGAGCTCTTCACTTTCTCAACAAGAGAGTGGATTATTTTGCTAGGGTTAATCATTGGGGCTCAGCTTCTTGGCCACACCATGTTTAACATCACCTTAAAGCGAGTATCACCTGCCGTTGTCTCACTGATTGTCTTCTTTGAAGTTCCTATTGCAGCCTTCTTGGCATCTATATTCGGAGTTGGCAAGCAACCTTCACCAAGTATCTACCTGGGTGTGCTTTTGATTCTTATTGGCTGTATCTTCTTCGTTACTCGAACTAAGACAGAGAATGTGATGACAGTTGAATGATTGACCTGCATACCCACACCACTGCAAGTGATGGAACCGACTCACCCTTTGCGTTGGTTAAGAAAGCTCTAGCAACTGGCGTCACAATCCTTGGAATCACCGATCATGATTCAACTGCTGGATGGGCAGAGGCAACCACGGCCATCCAGTCTCAAATTCAATTGGTACTTGGCGCAGAAGTTTCTTGCCTGACCACTGATGGAATTAGCGTGCATATGTTGGGTCTGCTCTTTGATGGCGCAGATGAATCGATGCAACAGATGCTCTCTGATTCTCGCGACACTCGACTTCCGAGAATGCGCAAGATGGTGGCGCTCTTACAGGCTGATGGCTTTGATATCTCGCTTGAGGATGTTTATCAAGCAGCCCCAGATCAGGCAACGATTGGGCGCCCACATCTAGCTGATGCCCTGGTAGCCAAGAAGATAGTGGCAACGCGCGATGAAGCCTTCGCTGATTTACTTCATAACGAATCTAAGTACTACGTCACCCATGCAGCACCTACTCCGGCTGATGCCATTGCAACTATCAAGAAAGCTGGGGGAGTTGCAGTTATCGCGCACCCATTTGCATCGCGCCGTGGCCAGATTCTGACGGCTGATACTTTTCAGGATTTGGTAAATGCCGGACTTGATGGAATAGAAGTTCACCATCGCGATCAGAACGCAGCAGAGCAGCAAGTGCTTACTGAAATCGCACGTGAGTTACATCTCGTCACAACAGGTGCAAGCGACTATCACGGAACCGGAAAACTTAATGCAATGGCAGAAAACACCACTCATCCTGCACAATGGGAAGCCTTAGAAGCGCGCGCAAATGCACGGAGGGTAGTAAAGATATGAATTCAACGGATGCACTCACTTTTGCGGCCCAAGCATTTGTCACCCTTTTTGTGATTATGGATCCACCAGGTGCCACTCCAATTTTTCTCGGGCTTGTCAAAGATAAGACTCCGCGCGAACGCGTGCGCCTTGCCTGGCAGGCAGCAGGAGTCTCACTCTTTGTTATCGCTAGCTTTGCCATCTTTGGCCAGCTGATCCTTGATTACATGCATGTATCCATTGAAGCGTTGCAGGCAGCAGGTGGCTTGCTTCTTCTTTATGTTGCACTTCAACTTCTTACAGGAACATCCAAAGGTGGGGCAGAACAGAAGAGCGACAATATTGGAATGGTTCCACTAGGAACTCCACTGCTTGCAGGACCTGGCGCAATTGTGGCAACCATGATTTATGTGCAGCAGGCAGATACCAATTCTCAAATTCTTGGCTTGGCTCTTGCAATCATTGCCGTGCATCTGATTATCGGAACAGTCTTGATGGCCTCAACGAAGATTGTTGGGCTGATTAAAGAATCCGGTGTGACACTTCTTGCCAGCATTGCTGGTCTACTTCTGGCAGCGATCGCGGTGCAGATGCTTGCCAACGCAATTAAGGCTTTCGCCGCTAGCTAGAGATTCGTTTAGTGCGTGTGCGCTCTCGCTTCACGCGAGGTGCGCTCTCATGCTTTGCCACAGCTGGCTTAGCAACCTTAGGAGCCGCAGCAGCTGGCTTAGCTTTAACGATGCGACCAGTCGAGCCAGCTGGAATATTGAGCATTTCGTAAAGATGCTCAGAGGACGAGTAAGTCTCGAGCGGCTCAGGAAGACCCAGGGCCAGCGCTGTATCAATCATCTTCCAGCGAGCAAGTTCATCCCAATCAACAAATGTGACTGCAATTCCGTGAGCGCCAGCGCGGGCAGTACGTCCAATACGGTGAACGTAGGTCTTCTCATCTTCAGGGCACTGATAATTGATGACGTGGGTAATTCCATCGATATCAATTCCGCGCGCTGCAACATCAGTTGCAATCAGCACATCAGATTTACCGGCTTTGAAATCATTGAGCGCCTTTTCGCGAGCAGATTGGCCAAGATCGCCGTGGATAGTTGCGGCTCTAAATCCGCGCTCGGCTAGGTCATCAGAAGTTTTCTGAGCTGTGCGCTTGGTGCGGCAGAAGACAATTGTTGGTCCACGACCATCGGCCTGCAGAATTCTTGCCAACATTTCAATCTTATCCATCGCATGAGCACGAACTACGTGTTGTTCGATACGCGATACAACTGCGCCTTCATCTTCATTATCTTGCGTGCGGATATGAACTGGTTGGTTCATGAAGCGGCGCGCTAGCGCAATAATGTCGCCAGGCATCGTGGCAGAAAAAAGCATTGTCTGTTGACGAGCAGGAGTACTTGTAAAAATCTTCTCCACATCAGGCAAGAAGCCGAGATCGAGCATTTCATCAGCTTCATCGAGAACTACGCGCGAGACATTCTTTAAGCGGAGTTGCCCCTGGCGATAAAGGTCTAATAGTCGCCCAGGAGTTCCGACCACAATTTCAACACCGGCTTGCAGCGCTTCAATCTGTGGTTCAAATGCGCGTCCACCGTAGACAGCAAGTGTGCGAATGCCGCGATTAAAGGAGAGCTCCTCAATATCTTTCGTTACTTGAACGCAGAGTTCGCGAGTAGGAACAACGA
Source organism: uncultured Candidatus Planktophila sp. (assembly GCA_964533845.1). Taxonomy (GTDB): domain Bacteria; phylum Actinomycetota; class Actinomycetes; order Nanopelagicales; family Nanopelagicaceae; genus Planktophila. The sequence continues at coordinate 26,005 of CAZHPQ010000003.1, read as the reverse complement.
TAAGAACCTGCGGATCGCCTTGGTTGGCGAGGTCTTTCCAATCAGCATCGTTAGGCGCGATTACTCGCTCAATTACGGGGATACCAAATGCCAGAGTCTTTCCAGTTCCAGTCTTTGCCTGACCAATGACATCGCCATCGGCTAGCGCGATAGGCATGACCTGCTCTTGGATAGGAAAGGGCGAAGTAAATCCATGCTCATTGAGAGCGGCGATAGTTTCCTTGCGAAGAGGAAGATCTGCGAATGTCAGAGCCACTTACACAACGCCGAAACCGACGCGACGTTCAGTTGGCTCGCCGATTTCGACATAACCAATCTTGTCTGCAGGGACGATGATTTCGTGCCCTTGAACATCTTGAAGAGTGAGGGGAGTCTGAGCTGAGAGAGCCGCAGCAACTGCCGCTTTGATTTCAGCTGGAGTAGAAGGGCAATCAAAATTTAGTTCGCTTCCTACATGTGTAATTGAGATACGAACTTTTGATGCCTTTTCACTTTTCTTAGAACTCATGTGCCTATCTTATTCGCTATGAGTCTGTACGGGGAAATCCAGATATGCCTCGCCACATGAGGTTCTCGACAAGTTCCATCGCCTGTTGACGAGATAGCTTGCTATCACGCTCAAGCCAGTGACGTGCTGTGACTTGGACATATCCAATCAATCCCACACCAAGCATCATTGCCGCCTCTTTTGGAAGGCCAGTGTCATTTGAAATCACTCCGCTGACGGCTGCGGCGCAGTCATATGTCATGCGATTGAGGCGTTCACGCACTTGTGGTTCAACGCTCATATCACTTTCGAAGAGCAATCTAAATGCTTCGCCCTCGTTTTCAATAAAATTGAAGTAAGCCTCGATTGTGACGTGAACGCGTTGCTCGTTATCTGGAGTTGAAGAGATTGCTTTTTGGATTTCGAATACAAGCGAATCGATATGCAGATCCAAAACCGCGAGATAGAGATCTAACTTTGAAGGAAAATGTTGGTAGAGAACTGGCTTGCTGACATTTGCACGATCTGCAATCTCATCCATAGCCGCCGAGTGATAACCAGCCGCAGTAAAGACTTCGAGGGCTGCCGATAAAAGTATTGCGCGACGCTCATCGCGAGGGAGTCGGGACTTATCTGTTCGCGAACTGTTTGCAGAAACTGAATCTGTAGTCATTGTGCGCATCGTATAAGAATTCGCTTCGATTGGCACTGTACGGCAGAATTGGCGCCATGAAGACCCCTCCGCTAGTTACACCAGGCCCTGCTCTATCTGTCGATGAAGTCCGCCGATATAGCCGCCATCTGATCATCCCTGATGTGGCAATGGCAGGGCAACAGCGCATGATGAACGCAAAGGTCCTCTGCGTTGGCGCCGGTGGATTGGGTTCTCCTGCACTTATGTATTTAGCTGCTGCAGGTATCGGCACTTTAGGAATTGTTGAATTCGATACCGTTGACGAATCTAACTTGCAACGCCAGATTATTCATGGTCAATCCGATATCGGGAAAAGTAAAGCGCTGAGTGCAAAAGAGAAGATTGCTGAAATCAATCCTTTTGTAAACGTCATTTTGCACGAGACTCGTCTCGATAACTCAAATGTTATGGAGATTTTTTCTCAGTACGACATCATCGTTGATGGTACAGATAATTTTGCAACACGATATTTAGTAAACGATGCCTGCGTTCTTCTCAAGAAGCCATATGTGTGGGGCTCTATTTATCGCTTTGATGGCCAAGCCAGTGTCTTCTGGGCAGAGTACGGCCCTTGTTACCGTTGCTTGTATCCAGAACCACCACCTCCCGGAATGGTGCCGAGTTGTGCCGAAGGTGGAGTACTCGGAGTTCTCTGCGCAACCATCGGATCAATTCAAACGACAGAGGCAATCAAAGTCTTAACAGGTGTTGGCGAACCTCTCATTGGTTCGCTCATGGTTTATGACGCGCTAGAGATGACCTTCCGCAAGATCAAGGTTCGTAAGGACCCTAACTGTCCATTGTGCAGCGAGAATCCTCGTCAGACTGCGCTCTTACCTGATTACGAAGCATTCTGCGGTGTTCTCTCTGAGGCAGCCGCTGAAGCAAGCACGGGATCAACCATTACAGTGCAAGAGCTCAAGACAAAGATTGATGCTCACGAAGATTATTACCTAATTGATGTGCGCGAACCAAGCGAATTCGACATTGTCCGAATTCCAACTTCGCACCTGATTCCCAAGCAAGGCTTCATTGATGGCTCAGTTCTCGCAACTCTGCCACAAGATAAGCCGATTATCTTGCACTGCAAGAGTGGCGTGCGATCCGCTGAGTGCTTGGCAATTCTTAAGGCCGCAGGTTTTGCTGACGCCTCACATGTATCTGGTGGAGTAGTTGC
>CAZHPQ010000003.1:21696-23547 GCA_964533845.1 uncultured Candidatus Planktophila sp. | reverse complement strand
GATCACCGCTTTCTCGGAGAAGGCGCCAAGCTCTATCGAGATAGCGGCATGATGGGTACCGAACCGAATAACCGACCAGATGTTTTCTGGCAAGCAGATCTAGAAGAGGCTGCAGATTTACTTGTTCACGTCATTGAAGAAGTGAAGCCTCACGTTCTGATTACCTATGACGAATTTGGTGGCTATGGCCATCCAGACCACATCCAGGCTCACCGAGTGGCGATGCGTGCGGCAGAAAAGTCAAAGTGGGATATCCCAAAGATTTATTGGAACGTTATGCCTGTCTCGGTAATCCAAGAAGGTATTGATGCCATGAAAGGTATCGACTCTGATTTCTGGGGAGCAGAGAAAGCTGAAGACCTTCCCTTTGCCAAAGATGATTCTTTTGTCCACGCGCTCATTGATGGCAATGCTTATGTAGATAAGAAGATGAACGCCATGAAGGCTCACGCCACACAGATTGCAGTCGATGGACCTTTCTTTGCGCTTTCAAATAATGTCGGATTACAAGTGTGGGGCAATGAGTACTACACCCTAGTAAAGGGCGAAAAAAGCGGGCCGCTGAACGAAAAGGGTTACGAGACCGATCTCTTTGCTGGAATTTCACTGTGAAATTTCTTTATGCAGTTGCACTGGGCGCAGCAACTGCGCTCGGCGCAACGCTGATTCATCAAACTCTTCCTCCATTCGGCGTTGCTCTCGGCATCTTTACAACTTACGTCATGATCTGGTGGGTTGGTCGTTACTGTGGCAAACGTCGCTATCGCATCTATGCGCTTGCTGCGTGGTTTATTGTTATTGCTCGCGCTGGATCATTTGGCGTAGGCCAAGAGCTCTTGATCCAAGGTGATAGCGCAGGAAGTGCGCTATTGACGATGGGATTCCTTGCGGGCGTTGCTGCGATCTTTCGTAAGCTTTAGTTTATTTCCAACTCCAACTTTGCCCGCTCGCACCATCTTTTATCTCTAACCCTGCATCTTCTAGCTGCGCACGTAATGAATCACTCGCAGACCAATCCTTATCTGCACGAGCTTGTGCACGTTGCGCAAGAAGAGATTCAATCTCTGGAGTCAGAGGTTTCTGTGCCACAGTTCTGGCTAGGTCTAGCCCCAAGACTTGATCTGCAAAAGTAAAGATTGCGCGCTTATCCAGTGCGCCGATAGTTGAATCCTTTTCAACTGTGCGAAGGCGTTGCATCGCACGAGGTGTATCAAGATCGCTAGTCAGTGCATCCATCACTTCTTGGTCAAATTTAGCGTCATCGGACACTCCCCATTCAGCCATAGCTGCGCGCCAGCGACGAAGAGTTGAATTCGCTGCTTCAAGAGATGCCCAACTTAAATCCATCTGCGACCGGTATCGGTTTTCAAGGAGCGAGAATCGAAGAGCAAGTGGATCAAGGCCACGGTCAATCACATCCTGAAGAAGTACGACATTACCTGCGCTCTTAGACATCTTCCGTCCTTCAAAGAGGAGATGTTCTCCATGAACCCAGGTATCGACAGTCTCTTGCGCAGTCAGCGCATTGGATTGGGCGCGCTCATTTTCATGGTGAGGAAAGCGCAGATCGATTCCTCCAACATGGACATTGACGTGAGCCTTCAGAAGATTAATTGACATGACACTGCATTCGATATGCCAGCCCGGAAATCCTGGACCCCAAGGGGAGTCCCAGATCATTTGAGTGCGACCGCCTGCAACTTTCCAGAGAGCCCAATCTGCGTGGAATCTCTTTCCGCCTTCATCGGTATATTCGTAGCGATGGCCGGGCTTAAGTGAATCTAACTTATTTCCACTAATTGCTCCGTAGCTAGAACAGGACGCTGCATCAAAGTAAACCGATCCATCACT
>CAZHPQ010000003.1:0-21596 GCA_964533845.1 uncultured Candidatus Planktophila sp. | reverse complement strand
TAATTGCTCCGTAGCTAGAACAGGACGCTGCATCAAAGTAAACCGATCCATCACTACCAACGTAAGCGCTTTTATTGGCGATTAGTTTTTCAATTGCCGCAATCATCTCGACCATAGTTTCAGATGCCTTGGGATAGAAATCTGCAGGAATAACGTTGAGCCGTGCTAAATCTTTATGGAATCGATCTTCGTATCGCCGTGCAATTTCGAAAGGGTCAGTATTTGTGCGTTTAGATTCAGCTAACATCTTGTCGCCTTCTGTGCCAGCTTCCTGAAAATCATCGGCCATATGCCCTACGTCAGTGATGTTCTGAATCAATTGGACTTCCAGCCCCGTTAAAACAATGGTGCGAGCAATCAGATCGGCAAGAAGAAAGGTGCGCAGATTGCCAACATGCGCATCGCGATAGACGGTAGGTCCGCAGCAGTACATCGTGACTAATCCATCGGAGTGAGTAATCTCCTTGACGGATCGACTCATGGTGTCGTAAATAGATAAGCGTCCATGAGAGATATCGCGGCGGTTAAAGACAGGAATTACCCGCATGACCGCAATATCGTCTGGGTTGAAAGTGATGAGTTCTCCGCGACGATTGATTAGCTCTGTCTCACTCTGTAAAACTCCGACAATATCCCGGAAGCCTCCATCGCTATCTCGCAGGCGCAAGGTGGCTCGTTTACCAAGGGCCTTGGCCACTTCGCCACGAAAATCGTTCACGTGATAACACTAATCGTGCAATGCCCGCCCCGCAGGGTTAGAATTACCGCTATCTGTTAAGGAAAGCCAACTGGAGGATTCTTCGTGACATATGTGATTGCCGAACCATGCGTTGATGTGAAAGATAAGTCCTGCCGCGAGGAATGTCCGGTGGATTGCATCTACGACGGCTCTCGAATGCTCTATATCCAGCCTGACGAGTGCGTCGATTGCGGAGCCTGCGAACCGGTCTGCCCAGTTGAAGCTATCTATTACGAAGATGATGTCCCTGGCCAGTGGCAGAACTATAAGAAGATCAATACTGAATTTTTCATTGAGCTCGGTTCACCTGGAGGAGCATCAAAGGTCGGAGAAACAAACACCGATCATGCAGATGTAACTGCTCTTGCGCCAAAAACTTCCTGATTTTCCTTGGGATGCGCTCGCTCCTTATGGAGTAATTGCGCGCTCGCATCCAGAGGGTGCAATCGATTTATCGGTGGGAACTCCTGTAGATGCAACTCCAAAGATAATTCAGGTAACTCTACAAGAAGCAGCAAATTCTCCGGGGTATCCCGTCACAGCTGGAACTCCACAATTACGAGAAGCCATTGAAAAGTGGGCACGTGCACACCTTGGCGCAACGGGAGATTTTGGAGTTCTTCCTCTCATCGGTTCTAAAGAATTTGTGGCCTGGCTACCAACTCTTGTTGAAGCCAAAACTGTTCTTTATCCAAAAGTTGCTTATCCAACTTACTTAGTTGGCGCGCTCCTTGCCCAAGCAGAAGCTTCGGCAGTGGAGCTTGATGCCACAACGTGGCAGAGCGCTGACATGGCATGGGTTAATTCACCATCAAACCCAACAGGTCGCGTCCATTCAGAGAGCGAATTGCGCGCTGCAATTGCCTGGGCGCGCACAAATGACTCTTTAGTAGTTTCGGATGAGTGCTATTTCGAATTTGGCGATAGCGCTGCGCCTACATCAATTTTGAATCACACCGATGGCGACAATCGCAACATTCTGGCCGTTCATTCACTATCCAAGCGTTCTTCCATGGCTGGCTATCGCGCCGCCTTTGTTATCGGCGACCCAGCGCTGATCGCTCGCATCTTGGAAGTGCGCAAGCACGCCGGAATGATTGTGCCGTTGCCGGTACAGCAGGCAATGGTGGCAGCTCTCTCTGATAGCGCACATGTTGCAGAACAGCGCAGCAGATACAACGCACGCCGTAGCGTTCTGCGCCCGGCGTTAGAAGCTGCTGGATTCACTATAGAAGATTCAGTAGCAGGTCTTTATATCTGGGCTACTCGCCAAGAAAGCGCTTGGGATTCAGTTGCTTGGCTGGCCGAATTAGGAATCTTGGCAACCCCCGGCATCTTCTATGGCGATGCCGGCGCACAACATATTCGCATTGCGATGACTGCAACAGATGACCAGATTAAAAGCGCTGCAGCTCGACTTCATGCAAAGGTGCGGGGATAAATGGCAGTCGGCATCTTGCTTGTCGGAGGTTTTGGCACGCGCCTTAAACCTCTCACTAATGAATCTCCAAAACCGATGTTGCCAGTTGCCGGGCTTCCAGTGACCGAACATCAGATTCTCGCTGCAAAGAAAGCTGGAATTCATACCTTAGTTTTGGCTACTTCATATCTGGCAGAAGTTTTCACTCCTTATTTTGGAGATGGATCCAAGTGGGATATGAAGATTCTTTATGCTGTTGAGAAAGAGCCTTTAGGCACAGGTGGCGCGATTCGCAATGCAGCACAGCTACTTGGGCGTGATGAAGAAATCGTAATTTTTAATGGCGATGTGCTCAGCCGACATTCAATTGCAGATCAACTGGCTTTTCATCAGCAGCGCAAAGCCGACGTCACGCTCCACCTGATTGAAGTCGATGATGCGCGTGCCTTCGGTTGCGTTCCCATAGATGGCGATGGGCGCGTAACCGCGTTCCTTGAAAAGATGGAAAATCCTGTCACCAATCTCATCAACGCTGGCTGCTACATCTTTTCTCCTGATGTCATCGATCGCATTCCTTTAAACACCGTTGTCAGCGTAGAACGCGAAACTTTCCCTGCGCTCGTTGCAGAGCAACGCCCAATCTTTGGTTATCACGAGCAGGCATATTGGTTAGATGTAGGTACTCCTGCTGCGCTCTTTAAGGGATCACGCGATTTAGTTGTAGGCGATTTCCATGCGATGGCAGATTGCGTGATTGCCCCAGATGCCACCATTACAGGTGGAACTTCGATAGGGGCTCGCTGCCAGATCGGCGCAGGCGCTGCTATTGAAGATTGCATCATCGGCGATGATGTTGTGGTGGGGGCGGGGGCATCTCTCAAGCGATCTTTTCTGGCACACGGTGCGCAGGTTGCTCCAGGCGCTGTTTTTTCCGAGAGATATCTATCAAAGAGCGCTGATTTACCGATTTCACTCTGATTTTTCCCACTTTTTCGCCAAATGAGACACATTTGAGAGAAATTAGCGCCATCTCGGGGTTGACTCCGAGGGATTACACGGGTGTAATTCTCTTCTAGAGCGCGTGGTTAATTAGAAATCGCCGCCTATGACTTGAGGAGATTTGCGAATGCCAATCCGCCCAGAAGGAACATCTACTGGCAAGCCATCAGCCCCCACTGCTGGACCAACTATTCAACTCGCTAGCGGAGAGAACCTAGAACTCTCCTGGCAAGAGCGCTCACTCTGCGCACAGACTGACCCTGAAGCTTTCTTCCCTGAAAAGGGTGGATCTACACGTGAAGCCAAGCGCGTCTGCCTCTCATGTGAGGTTCGCCAAGAGTGCCTCGAATACGCCCTCGCTCATGATGAGCGTTTTGGCATCTGGGGCGGACTCTCTGAGCGTGAGCGTCGTCGCCTCAAGCGACGTCCTGCTTAACTCACGATTTATATCCGCACACCACGCGATAAGTTTCCTTTATGAGTACGCAACGCGTTACTGCGATTCTCGTTGTCCATGACGGAGCAACGTGGTTGCCAGAGGTTGTAACTTCTCTTGCAACACAGACTCGTAGCGCAGATCGCATCGTTGCAGTTGATACCGGATCTGTTGATGCATCGGCCAAGTTACTTAAAGGCGCGCGCATCCCAACTATTTCACTTGATCGCGAAATAGGTTTTGGTGAAGCAATCTCTTTTGCAGTCGGTCAGCTTCCACCAACAACAGATCCACTCAATGAATGGATCTGGGTTCTACACGATGATTGCGCACTTGCTAAAGATGCACTTGAAAATCTCTTAGTGGCAGTCACAGAACGCCCCAATGTTGCAATGGCTGGACCGAAGCTACTTGGTTGGCACGACAGAACACATCTACTTGAAGTTGGAATCAGCTTAGCTACCAATGGCGCTCGCTGGACTGGCCTTGAACAAGCAGAGTACGACCAAGGCCAGCGCGATGGAATTCATGAAGTCTTAGCGGTTAGCACTGCGGGTGCCCTCATTCGACGCGATGTATATGAAGAACTGGGTGGCTTTGATAAAAACCTAGAGCTCTTCCGTGACGATGTTGATTTTGGATGGCGCGCACGTGTAGCTGGCCACTCCGTGATTATCGTTCCAGATGCCGTCGCCTATCACGCACAAGCGGCAGCATCTGAACGTCGCACCGTCGATGTGAAGGGAGCGCTCCTACACAGACCCTTACTTCTTGATCGCCGAAATGCTGCGTATGTCTTATTGGCTAACGCCAGCATGTGGGCTCTGCCGATGCTGTCATTGCAACTTCTTGCTGGGGCGCTATTTCGTTCAGTGGGTTATCTCTTTGCAAAACTTCCTGGTTATGCCAGCGATGAGATATTGGCAATCCTTACTCTCATTGTTCGTCCCACGGAACTTATTGCCGCCAGAAGAAGTCGCAAGAAGATTAGATTAATCTCTAGTGCTGCAGTCAAACCATTTATCCCTTCACGTTTTCAGCAGATTCGCAGTTCACTAGCGCGTGCCGTCGATGCAATTCGTGAACGTGTAATTCCAGATCGCGAAGAAACTGTAGCTACGAGCGCCTTAGAGATTAATGAAGATGAAGATTTGTTAACTCCTTCAGGTCAACGTTCATGGCTACTTCTCTTTTCTCGTCCGATTATTGCTATGGCTTCGGCGCTTGTAGTGATTACACTGTTATGGAGCCGTAATCGCCTCGGAGCAATCTCGGGTGGTGCTTTAGCGATGGCGCCAGAGAGCGCGCAAGATCTCTTTAAGCTCTACATTGCAAGTTGGCATGACATTGGCATGGGAAGTGGGCTTTCTACGCCTGTCTGGGTACCGATTGTCGGAGTGGCTTCATTTATCACCTTTGGAAATGTTGCCGCCTTCATCTCACTCTTCTTCCTGCTGGCACCACTTGCCCTTCTCTTCTCAGCGCACCGCTATGTAAAGAGCTTCACCACGAATAGTTGGTTGGCTGCTGGCGCTGCGCTGCTGTATGCGCTTTCTCCAGTTGCGATTTCGGCAGTTAACTCAGGGCGTCTGGGGCTTCTGCTCTTTCTTATCCTGCTGCCGTTTACCTTGCCGCTCTTTAAGAACTGGGTAGATATCCATACGTGGACGGTGCGAAGGGTAAGCGCCATCACGCTACTTATCTGGATTCTTTTTGCATTTAATCCATCAGTGATTCTGGTGCTGATAGGAATTGTTACTTATTCAGTTACTCGTGATTTCTTAGCTGCGAATAAGAACTTTAAGGATGCGCTCTTCCTTCAACGCGCTGCTCGTTATGCCACCTTGTTATTCGCGCCATTGCTGCTCTGCGCTCCTGGATCCTTTGCAATGTTCGCGCGACCACAACTTTTGATGAGCGAAATTGGATTTACCGTTGCCGGGGGAGGACCAAACCTGGCAATCATGGGCAATCCCGGTGGACCAGGGTCGCTGCCTTGGTGGTGCATTAGCCCCTTCACTGTTATTTTGATGGTCACTTACTTCTCATCGACAGCAGCGCGAAGGTTTGCAACGCCTGGGGTTGTTTTCCTATTGAGCGGTGCGCTTGTCTCGGCACTCGTAATCTCTGGAAACGGATCTTCCTCTACAACTCGCGCAAGTGCTGGAATTTTTCTCGCGGTTGCAACACTCTTTGCAATTGCAGCAGCAGTCATCATGTTCGACAAGATTAAATCTCGTCTCGAGCAATCACATATAAATTACCGACATATCTCAATCGCCTTGGTGCTTCTGCTGACCGCTGGCTACACAGCAACTTCAACATTCTGGCTAGCAACAGCTGGATCTGATTCTCCGGTTCGCACAACTCAAACAGAGATTCTCCCGGCCTTCTTAGCTATTGAGAAAGGCGCCAAGACTGTAGTTATTCGCCCTTATCGTCAGAAGGGCGAAGAGACGCTTTCGTATTACATCTCGCGCGGCCGCGAAGTAACTTTAGGCGAACCAGATATTGCGCCAAAAGATACGGCAATCATCTCGCGCGCTATTGAAGGTTTAGTAGATAACACTGGAGTCACCTCGAGCAATATTCTCTCCATTTATGGCATTAAGTACGTCTTCCTGAAAAATCCTGTGAGCCAAGATGTCGTTCAAACGATTGACGGCTTAGGTGGATTCAGCAGAACTTCAGCAACGGATGCTGGAATTGTCTGGAAAGTTCTTAAAGATACTGGACGAATTAAGTTCACTAATTACTCCGGCCGTGAATATGTACTTGAATCCAAAGGCGTTCGCACCTTTGTGCCAGCCCCCGGAACGCTCACTCTTGCTGAAACATATAGCGATTCCTGGCAGGTTTTCCAAAATGGCTATCGCCTGGCCAAGGTTGAAGATGCAAATGGGCTACCAAAATTTGAAGTGACTGAAGCTGGAGAGGTCTCCATTATTCACGATGGACGAGCCCGCCGCGCTTGGATTTCATTCTTCATTATTGCCCTAGTAACTCTTGTTGTTCTAGCGCTTCCTGGTGGCCGCCGTAGAGCTGAGATTTCCGATAAGGAGATCGCATGAGAAACCAAAGAACCTTAATTCTTGTCATTGCGGTTACTGCAGTGATGTTCCTGAGTAACATCTTGAATTTCACTGTTTCTACCAGCCGCTTTAATGAGTCATATCCGGCGGTTGTCTGTCCACCAAATACCAGCGGTTTAAGTACTGCTATCTCATTGACGTCACCAAATACCCTCGCTCGCAAGACGGGTACTGCTTCGATGAAGTCGTCTGAGGTCGGATTTAGGCGATATGCAGTCGCTGCGCAATCTGCAGTAATTGAATCCGGAAAAGTAACTCCAGTTGTTTGGCAAGTTCGTAAGGGTGTCTGGGCGGGTGCAATTGCATGTAGCGCACCTGCTTCGTCTCAGTGGTTTATTGGCGCTTCAGCAGATATCACCGCGAAAGGTTCGCTCCATATCGTCAATAGTGGTTTAGGCCGCGCGCTCGTTGAAGTAACTGTCTTTACCGAAAATGGTGAATTAGCTCCACGCACGGTTTCAATCAGAGCGAACTCCTATACCTCGCTTTCTTTGGCATCGTTAGCGCCTGGTTCGAAGAAGATTGCAATTTATCTTCTCCCACGTGCTGGCCGAATCAACGGCTTCCTTATTGATGAACGCGGTAAGGGACTTACCTCCCTTGGTGGCGACTTGATTAACCCAACGCAAGCGACCACCACAAAGCTACAAATCCCGGCAATCCCACAACAAGTTGGGCGCGGTGGAACTACGCCTCACACGTTGCGACTTCTCGTACCGGGCGATGTTGATGCGCGAATTTCAGCAGAGATTAGATCCACTGATGGAACCTTTGCACCAGTAGGAATTACTGATCGCGTGATTGCTCATAAGAAGGTGATTGAGCTTCCTATGGATATCACAATGGCCGCCGGTAAGTTCGCGCTCCATATCTCTTCAGATCAGCCGATTCTAGGTTCGGTCTTCTCGCCCACAAATGCGCAAGGTAAACGTGACTTTGTCTGGAGTACAGCAGCAGAGGATTTAACTGAATTCACGATGGCAACGACGGGGCTCGCCCCAATTTTGGTCTTCACTGGCCGTGATGTTCGAGTTACCTTGGGGCTGACCTTTACTAATGGCAAGAGCAAGTCAGTCAAGATTGCTCGAGAAGACATTGCAACTTTTAAGGTGCCAGATTCCGTTCGCTCGATTGCCTTTACTGGAATATCAAAGGGAACTTCAGGAGCTGCGCTTATTGCATCAAAGAGTGGTTATGGTTACTTGCCACTCAATCCTGGTAGCCAACTGACCAAATCTTCAGTCCCCGCATCAAATATTCGCGTGCTCAATCCATAACTTTTCACACTGAGACCACTAATCTATTTACATGGTTCCACAGTCTCGTCATGGTCGCGTCTGCTCTCGCGTCTCTTGCCGCGCCGTCGCAACCATGACCCTTACCTATATCTATGCCGATTCAACGGCGGTGCTAGGACCTCTTGCAACTTTTGCCGAACCACACTCTTATGATCTTTGCGATAAGCACTCGGCTCGATTAACAGTTCCTAATGGTTGGGAAGTAATTCGCCATGTTGCAGAAATGGATGCCGCAGGACCAAGCGATGACGATCTCATGGCGATTGCAGATGCAGTGCGTGAGGCGGCTTCGGCGCATCTTCAACCTGCACAGTCAGAAGTTGCTCAAGTAGCTCACTCCAGCGTTGGTCGCCGCGGACACTTAAGAGCAGTTCCTTCCTAATTTCGCATTTCATCCCAATTCTCTTTACGATACTTATATGAGTTCTTCAATATTTAAGGCTTACGATATTCGCGGTCTTGTCGATAAAGAGCTCACCCCAGATTTTGCCTTTGCAACGGGAGTAGCAGTTGCTCGTTTTTTGGAACAAGAGCGTGAACCAGGCACAGTCGTAATCGGTGAAGATATGCGACCATCGTCACCGACGCTGGCAACCGCTTTCGCCGCAGGAGTTACTTCACAAGGTTTAGATGTCATCCGCATCGGTTTAGCGTCAACAGATATGTTGTATTTCGCCTCTGGAAAACTCAACCTTCCGGGAGCAATGTTTACCGCGAGCCACAATCCTGCTGAATACAACGGGATCAAGCTCTGCCTAAGCGGTGCACGGCCAATTGGCAAAGAGTCAGGCTTAGTCGTCATTGAAAGCTATGTTCGAGATGGCGCACCTATGGCGATGCGTAACGTCGGAGTTGAAAAGCAACAATCCATGTTGACTGACTATGTCGATCACTTACTGACGCTGGTAGATGTCTCAGCAATTCGACCTTTGAAGATAGTCATTGACGCCGGCAATGGAATGGGCGGATACACAGCCCCTGCAGTCTTTGAACGGCTTAACGCAGAGGTCGTGGAACTCTATTTTGAACTCGATGGCACTTTTCCAAATCACGAAGCCAATCCCATCGAACCAGCAAATTTAGTTGATCTGCAGAAAGCGGTGAAGAAACATAAAGCTGATATCGGGCTGGCCTTTGATGGCGATGCTGACCGCTGCTTCCTAGTTGATGAAAAGGGTGCGCTCGTAAACCCTTCTGCTCTGACGGCTCTCATCGCGACTCGCGAACTTGCTAAGAACCCAAGCGCATCAATTATCTATAACTTAATCTCATCAAGGGCCGTAAGAGAAGTAGTTGAAGAAAATGGCGGCACGGCTATTCGTTCTCGCGTTGGGCATTCCTACATTAAGAAGTTGATGGCTGAAACAAATGCAGTATTTGGTGGTGAGCATTCAGGCCACTTCTATTTCCGTGATTTCTGGCGAGCAGATTCTGGAATGTTGGCAGCGCTTCATGCGATTGCAGCGCTTGGAGAAAGTAAGACAACTCTCTCTGATTTGCTCAAGACTTTTAATCGTTATCACTCAAGTGGTGAAATTAATTCAACCGTTAAGGACGTAAAGGCCGCCATGGATCAGATTGAAAAAATCTATGGGAAGAAAGATGGCGTTGAAGTTGATTACCTCGATGGATTGACTATCAGCCACGCCGATTGGTGGTTCAATCTCAGAGCCTCAAATACTGAGCCGCTCCTTCGACTCAACGTCGAGGCTTCAGCGAAGTCCCGCATGGAATCTGTGCGGGATGATGTACTTAACACCATCCGTAGTTAAGGCTAAATGACGCTTTTTTGCTGCGTCCACTAACCTATACACCTAGCCGACTAGCACAGTAGAGCCCTACGCCGAAGGTCAAGCGAACAAACAGCCGTTTATCTAGGGAGATATATCTAAATGACACCTGTCACAACTATTCCAAAGCACGATATTGCAGATGCATCACTTGCTGAAGCTGGCCGCAAGAAGATTGAATGGGCAGAACGCAACATGCCTGTCCTTGCACAGATCCGCGAACGCTTCGAGAAGTCACAACCATTTACTGGTGTGCGTATCGCAGCATGTATGCACGTCACCACTGAGACCGCGAACTTGATGCGCGTTCTTAAAGCAGGCGGTGCAGAGATCGCACTCTGTGCTTCGAACCCACTTTCAACACAGGACGACACAGCAGCAGCGCTTGTTCACGAATATGGCATTTCAGTATTCGCTCGCAACGCAGTTGACCGTGATGGTTACTACGCGCACATCAATGCTGCGCTAGATATCAATCCACACCAAGTCTTTGATGATGGTTGCGACCTAGTCAATACGCTTCACACTACACGCAAAGAACTTCTTCCGAACATCTCAGGTGGCTGCGAAGAGACCACAACTGGTGTAATTCGTCTTAACCAGATGGCAAAAGATGGCGCACTTACATTTCCAATGATCGCTGTCAATGACACCGATACAAAGCACATGTTCGACAACCGTTACGGAACAGGGCAATCAACTCTTGATGCTGTTTTCCGTGCAACTAACTTCCTTCTTGCTGGACGCATCGTCGTCGTTGCGGGATTTGGTTACTGCGGTAAGGGTGTTGCCGAGCGCGCTAAGGGCATGGGCGCTGATGTGATCGTTACAGAAATTGATCCAACTAAGGCGCTTGATGCCATGATGCAAGGATTCCGCGTTATGCCAATGGTCGAAGCTGCAAAGGTTGGCGACGTATTTATCACCGTCACCGGAAACCGCGATGTACTTCGTGACGAGCATTTTGCAGTCATGAAGGATGGCGCAATTATGGCTAACTCAGGCCACTTCGATATTGAAATCGATGTTGCTTGGCTTGAGCAGAACTCAGTGAAGAAGAATGAAAAGATGCGCCACCAGACTGATGAATATGTCATGAAGGACGGGCGTCGACTACTTCTCCTTGCAGAAGGACGTCTTGTAAACCTTGGAGCTGCAGAAGGACACCCAGCATCAGTTATGGATATGTCATTCTCGGATCAGGCACTTACCGCTGAATACCTTGTTAAGGAAGCGAAGAATCTTCCTGCTGGCGTTCACGAAGTTCCTACCTATATCGATAAGGAAGTTGCTTCACTCAAGCTCAAGTCAATGGGTGGACGCATCGATGTATTAACACCTGCTCAAGATATGTACCTCAACTCTTGGGAGCACGGTTCATAAATGGCACTGGTTATGGTCGTCGATGACGATCAAGACCTTGCAGAAATGCTCGGAATTGTTTTAACAAGTTCGGGTTTCGATGTAGATCTTGTCAGTCGAGGAGATGAGGCGCTGGAGGTATTTAGAAATAATCCTCCAGACCTCGTCTTGCTCGATGTGATGTTGCCAGGGATAGATGGCATTGAAGTCTGCAGATTGATTAGACAAGAATCTATGGTTCCTATTGTCATGTTGAGCGCAAAGGGTGAGACGCAAGATATTGTCCGCGGCCTTGAAGCTGGCGCTGATGATTACATGCAAAAACCTTTCCGCGATAAGGCTGAGTTAATCGCACGTATTCGTACTCGACTGCGCCGCACTAACGCAGACGTCACAGGCTTACTGACAATTGGCGATCTCAGCATTGATGTGACTGCGCACGAGGTTCATCGCGGTGCAACATTGATTCAACTTACTCGCCTTGAGTTCGACTTATTGGTAGCTCTTGCAAAAGATCCAGGCAGAGTATTTACACGCGATGCGCTCTTGAGCGAAGTCTGGGGTTATCGCCACAGCACAGATACGCGCTTAGTAAATGTTCATGTGCAGCGTCTACGTTCTAAAGTCGAACATGATCCAGAGCACCCTGAAATTGTTATGACTGTGCGCGGAGTTGGTTACAAGGCGGGCGGCCCAGCGTAAAGGGCGCATTCACCATGAGGGGAATTCGAAAGACTCTGGCGCAATCACTTGCGACCAAAGTTATCCTTTCAACAATTCTTCTCTCACTAGGCGTCGTTAGCCTCACAGGTTCAGCCCTTAACTCACGTTTATCTGACGGTATTCGATCCGTAAGCTTAGATTCAGCGCTGACAGAAGCTCGCTTTACCTTCTTTAATGCGCAGTATCAATTGATTCTGTCACAAGGTAAATCAGTCGAAGAGCGCAAACAGGTAATCGCAGGTTTGGTTGTTGAAGCAACAACTCAGGATGTGAATGAAGATAGTCGCGACATCATTCTTCTCAAGTTTCCAACAGAGAAGAACACGCAAGTTTCCTATGAAATGGCTTCGGCGCTAGTCGACCCAAAATCTGTTCCAGAGTCACTGCGCGAGAGGGTAAGAGCCTCCAAAGAAGCACAGTACGAATATGCCCAAAATCGTTATCTCAATTCTCTTACTTCTGATGCGCTCTTTGTCGGAGAGCCCATCAAAATACCTGGTGGGGGAATGTATGAAATGTATGTTGTCTTCACTCTCAATACTCAAGCTGAAACTCTTACCCTTATTCGAAACTCGCTGATCTTTACCGGGTTCGCACTTATCTTGCTCATCGGACTTATTACTTGGCTCGTGGTACGACAAGTTGTGCGACCAGTACGTGATGCAGCTCGCGTTGCTACTCGATTTACCGATGGTGACTTTAGCCAGCGCATGAAAGTAGAGTCGCAAGATGAGATGGCAACGCTGGCTCAGTCCTATAACGAGATGGCCCAATCAATCGAACAACAGATTTCACGTCTTGAAAACTTATCGCGCGTTCAACAGAGATTTGTATCGGACGTTTCTCACGAACTTCGTACGCCCCTTACCACTCTGCGCATGGCCTCTGAAGTTATCTACAACCAGCGCACCACATTCGACCCTGTCGTTGCACGCAGCTCAGAGCTTCTTGCCGCACAGATTGATCGCTTCGAAAGGTTGCTCGAGGATCTCCTTGAGGTAAGTCGCTTTGATGCAGAAGTTGCAGTGCTGGAGCCAGTCGACTTTGATGTTGTGAGCTTGGTAAAGCGATGCGTTGCAGATTTTGAGTTAGGTGAAGTTCCAACAGATTCTGGTATTCGCATCGAATCGCAATCACCATCTGTGCAGATAAAGGCCGATATTCGCCGAGTAGAGCGCATTTTGCGCAACCTGCTCTCAAATGCGCTCGACCATGCCGATGGTAAAGAAATTGTTGTGACCATCCTCGCCACAGAGACTGAGATAGCAATTGGTGTCCGTGACTTTGGTCCAGGACTTGAGCCATCTGCGCTCATTCGAGTCTTCGATAGATTCTGGCGCGCTGATCCCTCTCGTGCACGTATCCGTGGAGGTACCGGACTCGGGCTCTCTATCTCTCTGGAAGATGCTCGTCTACATAACGGCGAACTCGATGCTTGGGGCCGACCAGGCAAAGGTGCGCACTTTGTTCTTACCTTGCCACGCGTTGCTGGTGAACAGATTCAATCAAGACCAATCAAGGTGACTCCATTAGATTTCCACGAGGAGAATTTCTACCTCTAACTTATTGGCTTGAACGATGAAGAATGCGCGCCATGAAGAGCATTCGCGCACTGCAAGAAATTATCTTTCCGGGTCGCTGTTTAGGATGTGGGCAACTTGGGCTTGAGATCTGTTCACTGTGTCGCAAGAACTGGCATCCACATATCTATCGCCAATGGTCGCAACATCTGCCAACTTTTCCGATCTATTCAGCAGTTTCATATTCGCCAATTGCAGGAAAGGTTCTGCTTGCAGCAAAAGAAAATAATCTGGCAGTTGCCGACGAACTCATTTATAAGGCGCTCTTTCATTCCTTGACCTATTCGAGGAAAGAGATTGGCGGAGATTTTTTAATTCCAATACCTTCACGCCGATCAGTTGCTCGTTCACGTGGTCGTCAATTCATTGCAGCGCTCACAAGACAACTCAGCACAGAGACAGGGCTACCTACTTATGAAAATTTAGAACATATACGCCGGGTCCGTGATCAATCCTCGCTCGATGCGAAATCAAGATTTCATAATTTAGATGGCTCTATGAAATCCCTGAGTTTTCTGAGTGGAAGAGCCATCATCATTGACGACCTCGTCACAACGGGGGCAACCCTTCAGGAAGCCGTGCGGGCCCTTCGGGATAGGGGAATTGAGGTGGCCGCTGCTGTAACTGCCTGCGTTGCAGAACCCCTACGATAAGACCCTCATTACGGGTATATGCGGAAGGTAGTTGCAATGGCTTCAGTTCTTGATCGACTCATGCGCGCTGGCGAAGGCAAGATCCTTCGCGATCTCAGCAAGATCGTCGACAAGGTCAACGGATTTGAACCAAACATTTCGTCTCTCTCAGATGACCAATTGCGCGCCAAGACAGATGAATTCAAATCTCGCTTTGCCCAGGGCCAGACGCTCGATGATTTACTTCCTGAAGCTTTTGCTGTCGTTCGCGAAGCCGCAAAGCGCACACTTGGTCAGCGCCACTATGACGTTCAGATTATGGGTGGAGCAGCACTCCACAAGGGCAATATTGCAGAAATGCGTACCGGTGAAGGAAAGACGCTTGTAGCAACCCTTCCTTCTTATCTCAATGCGCTGGCTGGTCGCGGCGTACACGTTGTTACCGTCAATGATTATTTGGCTGAACGCGATAGCGAGTGGATGGGTCGTATCCATCGCTTCCTTGGGCTAACAGTTGGAGTAATTCTCAACAGCATGACCCCTGCAGAGCGTCGCGCTGCTTACCTTTCTGACATCACATACGGCACAAATAATGAATTTGGTTTCGATTACCTCCGCGACAATATGGCTTGGTCTATCGAAGATTGTGTTCAGCGCGATCACTACTTTGCAGTTGTCGACGAAGTTGACTCTATTTTGATTGATGAGGCTCGTACTCCTCTAATTATCAGCGGCCCGGCTGATAAAGCCACCAAGTGGTATGAAGAATTTGCAAATATCGCCACCAAGTTACAGCGCGATGTTCACTATGAAGTAGATGAAAAGAAGAAGACCATCGGAATTCTCGAAGATGGCGTCACCAAGGTAGAAGAACTTCTCAAAATTGAGAACCTCTACGAAGCCGCCAACACCACTCTTATCGGCTATCTCAATAATTCAGTCCGCGCGAAAGAGCTCTTTAAGCGCGATAAA
Organism: uncultured Candidatus Planktophila sp.; assembly: GCA_964533845.1. Classification (GTDB taxonomy): domain Bacteria; phylum Actinomycetota; class Actinomycetes; order Nanopelagicales; family Nanopelagicaceae; genus Planktophila. The sequence goes on along the minus strand of CAZHPQ010000003.1, from coordinate 6,553 downwards.
GATTATGTAGTGATGAACGGTGAGCTCTTGATCGTTGACGAACACACCGGCCGTATGTTGGCTGGACGTCGCTACAGCGAAGGCCTACATCAAGCGCTTGAAGCGAAAGAACGTATTGAGATTAAGGATGAGAACCAGACACTGGCAACCATCACCTTGCAGAACTACTTCCGTCTCTACGAAACCATCTCGGGTATGACCGGTACTGCGATGACAGAGGCTTCAGAATTCCACCAGATTTACAAGCTTGGCGTTGTTCCGATTCCTACCAATCGAGATATGCAACGCATTGATCAACCAGATCTGGTCTACAAATCAGAGGCTGGAAAGTTTGCAGCTGTAACGCGCGATATCGTCGAACGCCACCGTAAAGGTCAGCCAGTCTTGGTCGGTACTGTCAGCGTAGAAAAATCTGAAGAGCTTTCCGCATTCCTTAAGAAGGCTGGCGTTCCACACGAAGTTTTGAACGCTAAGCACCACGAACGCGAAGCGGCAATCGTTGCTCGCGCAGGTACAAAGGGCGCTGTCACTGTTGCTACCAACATGGCTGGCCGTGGTACCGACATCATGCTTGGCGGAAACCCAGAATTCATGGCTGACTTCGAACTTCAGCGCCGTGGAATTTCTCCAGTTGATAACGCAGCTGAATATGAAGCTGCCTGGCCTGCAGAGATTGCAAAGCAGAAGGAAGCAATCGCTAAGGAGCATGAAGAAGTAGTTTCACTCGGAGGTCTCTACGTTCTAGGCACTGAACGCCACGAATCACGCCGTATCGATAATCAGCTGCGCGGTCGCTCTGGTCGTCAAGGCGATCCAGGTGAATCACGTTTCTATCTCTCGTTGCAAGATGATTTGATGCGCCGCTTTAACTCAGGAATTGTTGAGCGCGTTCTATCTGCGGCAGGCTTGCCTGAAGATGAACCTATTGAATCCAAGATGGTCTCTAACGCTATTCGCTCAGCGCAGACACAAGTTGAAGCGCAGAACTTTGAGATCCGCAAGAACGTTCTTAAGTATGACGATGTCATGAATCGCCAGCGCGAAGTTATCTACGGCGAACGCCGCTTAGTTCTAGAAGGTAAAGATCTTGGCGAGCAAGTAGGCGACTTTGTCGCAGATACTCTCTCTGCCTACGTTCACGCAGCAGCAGAGCAAGGTTATGCCGAAGATTGGGATCTCGAGAAGTTGTGGACTGCTCTCAAGCTCATCTACCCAATCTCATTTACTCCAGAAGAGTTGATTGCAGAAGTTGGCTCAAAGGATGCTCTCGATGTTGACTATCTTGAGTCAAAGATTCTTGAAGATGCCGAAAAGGCATATAAGAAGCGCGAAGAAGAACTCGGCGCCGATGTATTGCGCGAGCTAGAACGACGCGTACTGCTCTCTGTGCTTGATCGTAAATGGCGTGAGCACCTCTACGAAATGGATTATCTGCAAGAAGGAATTGGTCTGCGCGCAATGGCGCAACGTGATCCGCTTGTTGAATATCAACGTGAAGGTTACGAACTCTTCGCCGCAATGATGGATGCCATCAAGGAAGAGCTTGCCAGCTTGGTCTTCAACGTGCAGGTAACGATTGAAGGCGACGGCAGTGGCATTAAGGCGCAAGGCGTCGACGAGAAGCCTGCGCAGAGCCAACCACTTCGTTATTCAGCAGCCGATGAAAACGGTGTTGTAACAACCGGGGATGTCTCGCGCAATAGCCAATGCCCATGCGGTTCTGGAAAGAAATACAAGCGCTGCCACGGCGCTGCTTAATTTTCTTTACAACAAGTGCAGGGCGGTACATAACCAGCGTCCATCTACGCCCTCAAAGCGAATGACTGCAGACCGATAGCGCGCTCCAAATCGGATGACAACTGTTGATTCACAGATTCCATCAAATGGCTCTGATTGATGAATACTTTTGATCTTTCCGATTTCTCTCTGAGTTCCAGCAGCTTTCAGTAACTCCATATAGATCACGCGATGACACCAGCGAATAAGTTGTGCTGGCTGCCGTCTTCCGCCCCACACTTCGACAACGCTGACAATGAATTTCATGGTCCAGGCATGCAGTTCAGGCAATTCTGATGCTGAAGTTGGTATCGGCATCTCATCAGGCTCAAGATCTTCGCCGAAGGTTGATGGAACGAGATAGAGCTTTGCCTGCTGCGCTGGCACTTCTCGCAAGGGTGGCGCAAAGATTTCGAGTACTGGGTGTTCCCAAAGCGCCCGATCTTCGGTACTGGATACCAGTTGCAAAAATGAGCGCTGATTTTCAATCAAGGTATGAGTTGTATCTGTAGTCATGGCGCGATGCTTCTGCCTTATGATCAGATTCAAATCAGCCACAAGTATGGGTGGTACTCATACTTAACTCCTACTGTGGAGAAGAACCTCTAGAAAAACTCGGCTCACTTTTACCGTGCGCCCATGGCCGTGAAGAAGAAATCTCAAACTCGTCTCTATCTCTCAATTGCTCTCTGTCTTGGAGCCTTACTCGCTTCATATCTCATGACGCGAGCTGCAAATACGCATCAGAGTTATTGGGTGGTCCTGCGCCCAATAGCCGCAGGCACTCAGATTGGAGCCAGCGATCTGGGTTACCAATCTGTTGTCCTAGGGGCAGCGGCGAAGAACTACCTTGCAGCTTCTACCAATCCCATCGGATCAATTACACGCCGGCGCTTAGTCGCTGGCGAATTGCTGCAGGGTAGTTCGCTCACCGATGATGCACGAGCACTTACTCATCAAGAGATTTCATTGAGCGTCAGAGCGGTAGATATACCAATTGATGTGGCAGTGGGCGAGCTAGTTTCGCTCTATCAACTTCATGATGTTCGTGAAGTAAATGCAACTATTGCTCCAGAATTCATCGTCGGGAGCGCCTTCGTCACTTCTATTGATCGCAAGGGAAGTAATTTTGGTGGAGAAGTGGCGCTCGGTCTTGCACTTGATCGATCAGATATTGCAACTGTCTTATCCGCATCCACTAGTGGCCGTTTAGTGGTTGTACGAGCCCGTGGCTGAAGTTCTTAACTCCGCAATCACCGGAATCCGCGATCCAGAACGCGAAGGATTCATTGCAAGCACTCTCTTTTCACAAGGCTGGAATATCACTTTACGAGCACTGAATTTCGATGAGATTGGGAATCTCTGTAGCGCAGATGCACATGAGAAGGCAACAATCATTCTGGCAACTGACCTAGAAGGTCTGACTCCGACCTCTCTCGCAGAGTTAAAGTCACGTGGTTATCCAGTCTTTCTCTTCTCGTCCACAGATTCCGTGCCAGCTTCATTTCTGGGTGCCCAAGAATTTCCTGCCACGGCGCTCGAACTCATTTCGATGATGCGTGGATCGCTACGTGCACCGATGATCAGAACGCAATCACAGAGCGCTCCCATCCGAGCTCGCACGATTGCAATTGCTGCATCAGCAAGTTCTTCGGGCTGCACTTTGACTGCAATAAATCTCGCCACAGAGTTGAGTGTGATGGGCAAGAGAACTCTCTTAGTCGATGCGCATGCTCAAGCCCCTGCAATTTCATCACTCCTTGGCCAGCGAGGTTTACGTGCCAGCGCTCGACATCCGCAGATTTCAGAAAACCTCTGGGGTATGGAGATATCGCAAGCACATCTAGAAAGCGATATGGGGCAACTACATATCGCTCGCTCCGAATACGACTTTATCGTTATCGATCTTGGCGTACTTCGAAATATCGCAGCACAATTGACAGGAAAGAGATGGGAGAGTGAAGCATTTATCTGGAGCTCCACCTTTGCCGATGAGCTGTGGCTTCTTTCGAAAAGTGATCAACTTTCTCTTGAGCGTTTACGAGAAGTACTTCGAGAGCTGGCACAGAATTCGATAAAGCCAGAGATAGTCTGTGTCCAGAGCATGCGCACCCCCGGAAAGAAGAACTCTCCACTTGATCAGTCGTTTGCTCAGAGTACGAACGTGATCAAGCCAGCACGTGTTATTAGCCTGCCGGTTGATACGCGAAACGTTACGCGCGCTGAAAGTGAGCGCAGTAGCCTCTACGAAGTAAATGAACGTAGCCATCTGCGCCGTACCATCACGGAAATTGCAGGTCAGCTCATCTCTTAAATTCTTATAGGCTTAGCGCATGCGTGGATATGCGGCTATGACAGCCCAAGAAGTCTCTGACTTTGCGAGCTCTGCGACTCTTGATATTTCAGATATCTATGCGCCAACTTCAAGTTTCCTATCAGCACACCCAGATCTTGATGAAGAAGAAATTGAATTTACCTTATCCATGGTGGCCGCAGAAGATGCGCTAGAGATGAAGAGTGATGGATCAGGTGCGGCGTGTGTACTGGCCTTTGAAATTCCGCAGCAACTGATCTCCGAAAGCCATGAAATGTCGGTCTCGCTCTCTGGCTCACTATCCTGGAACGATCTGCAATGTCTCTTTGAGGTATCTAATGATGGTGAAGAGCTGACGTGGTTTGCCACCCAAGAGATTTCGCAGAATTTATCTACTTGGTTGAAGCAGGCATAAATGGCCGCCATCGAAGATTATGTGCAAGGTAGAAGCCCTCTCGAATCTGAGCAGATTCACCGCTTACGCGAACTGATTGCTGATTGGCAGCTGCTCTCAGATTTATCTTTTGCAGATCTCATCTTGTGGGTTCCGCTACGAAAAGATTTCAAAAGCTGGCCAACTGGTTATGTTGCAGTTGCGCACATTCGCCCGACAACAGCGGCCACTCTCTTTCCACTCGATGTGATTGGCGATGAGATTTCATATGGCAAGCGTCCCCACATTGATCAAGCGCTTTCAACTGCAGAAATCGTTCGCGATACCCAGCCAGAACAGATGGGGGAGTTCCTTGTAAAGGAAGAGACCATTCCCGTTATGTTCGATGGCCATGTCATCGGTGTAATTTCGCGCCATCGAAATGCAGATTTAATGCGTCAACCATCTCGCCTCGAGCTCAACTATCGCGAGATTGCACACAAGCTCTATCGCATGATCTCTGAAGGAACATTTCCTTACCCAGATGCCGGTTCTCTCTTTGATCCGGCTCCTCGCGTAGGTGACGGACTTATTCGACTTGATGTCAATGGAGTTGTGTCTTATGCCAGCCCTAATGCTCGCTCTGCCTTTAGCCGTCTTGGGTGGATGAGTGAAGTAGAAGGACATAATTTAGGTGAAGTCGCTCAATCACTTGCTCGCGTAAAGCCCGATGCACAAGAAGAATCAATCGCTATGGGGCTTACTGGAAAGGCGTTGAAGCGAGTAGAGATAGAGAATCCAGGCGGAACTATTGATTTCACGGTGCTGCCGTTGCTACAGGCAACAGATCGCGTTGGTGCCATTGTTCTCCTTAACAACGTCACCGAGCTACGCCGCCGCGAACGTGAGTTGGTGACAAAAGATGCAACCATCCGAGAAATCCATCACCGTGTAAAGAACAACCTACAGACTGTTTCTGCGCTTTTGCGTTTACAAGCCCGTCGCATTGAAGATCCAGGTGCAAGCGCTGCGCTCAATGAAGCTGTACGTCGCATCGCATCAATTGCTTTGGTCCACGAGACCCTTTCAAGTAGTCGAGACTCATCCGTTGACTTTGATGATGTCCTAGATAACCTGGTCTCGCATGCCCTTGAGCTCAGCCCTCGCATGGGCGAACTTCATATTGATCGCACCGGCACAATCGGTTCCCTTGAACCGCGCATCGCAACTCCGCTGGCACTTGTTGTGACAGAACTTATCCATAACGCGCTAGAGCACGGTTTAGCTGAAGAAGGTTCAGCGCTTGGGATTCATGCCACCCTCAGTGGTCGAGAGATGGCTGTAACAATCAGCGATGACGGCGTGGGTTTTCCTGCCGGTTTTGATATTGCAACTTCACCAAATCTTGGCCTGCAGATTGTGCGCACTCTGACTGAGAATGAGCTATGTGGTGAGTTGCAGTTAATTACTGATGATCAGCAGACCAGGGCGATTTTAACTTTCCCGATTTAGTGTAGGTTTTTAAGAGTTTGCTTGATCCGCAAGGCGGGCGCGGTTACGAGCAGCGCGACGCTTCAAGGCGCGACGTTCATCTTCTGAGAGACCGCCCCAGACTCCGGCATCTTGGCCCGATTCCAAAGCCCATGCCAAGCATGGCTCTTTGACGATGCAGCGGTTACAGACCTTCTTCGCCTCTTCAATCTGGGTGATGGCAGGGCCGGTATTGCCCACAGGGAAGAAAAGCTCAGGATCTTCTTCGCGGCAGGCCGACTGATGTCTCCAATCCATGGCTTCCTCCCTCCTGTAATCGAGTGTGGTGCTGCGTAAAGAACGCGCACAAGAGAGTAATTCTCCCTGTAACTCTCAAGTTAAACAAGAAGGTACGAGAAAAGATTTCATTAATCAGGGTGATTTGTATCCCTTTGGAGAATTAATCATTTGAAATCAGTGGTGCCCCCGACAGGAATCGAACCTGTGCACCTGCCTCCGGAGGGCAGTGCTCTATCCCCTGAGCTACGGGGGCGCAGGTACAAGAGTAGGTTATCTGACTATGAGTACTTCCGAGAAAGCTTTTTTTGCGACAGGTTGTT
>CAZHPQ010000002.1:11213-42126 GCA_964533845.1 uncultured Candidatus Planktophila sp. | reverse complement strand
GCAAAAGCTTCTTTATCGGCGAGAAGTGGAGTGATATCTCGAAAGAGAATTCCCGGTTGCGGGTAATCCGGAATATCACGGATTAGTGACAGCGCGTTATCTAGATTCACGTCCTGATTGTCGCCATAACTACTAACCACCGTAACTGTGTCCGAACGGGGACTTGAACCCCGAAGCCCTTGCGGGCACTAGCACCTCAAGCTAGCGCGTCTGCCAATTCCGCCACCCGGACGAGTACCCGCTTGCTATAAGTAATATCTTACGCGTTTGGGTCGAAATAACTGGGTAACGATAGCAACGTGAAGGCTCTCATGCAAAAGACCCATATTTAGTAGAGATTACAGGCAGAATTACCCCATGAACCTCGAAGCCGAAGTCGTGAAGATTTGCCAAGATTTAATCCGGATTCCTTCGGTAAATTTCGGCGAAGGTAAGGGCGACGAGAAAGCAGTCGCTGAATACATCGTTGCATCACTAGCCGAGGTAGGAATCAAATCTGAAATTTATGAATCTGCTCCTAATCGTTGCAACGTTATTGCGCGACTACCTGGAAGTGACTCATCCCGTCCCGGCTTGGTTGTCCATGGACACATAGATGTAGTTCCAGCAAATGCGACGGATTGGTCGGTAGATCCCTTCGCTGCAGAGATTCGCGACGGAATGATCTGGGGTCGCGGCGCCGTTGATATGAAGAATATGGATGCGATGATTTTGGCGATTGTTCGCAAATGGGCAAGAAGTGGATATAAGCCGCCGAGAGATATCGTCCTGGCCTTCTTTGCAGATGAAGAAGCAGGTATGACTTTCGGTTCACGCTGGATGGCTGCTGAACATCCTGAGGTCTTTGCTGGCTGTTCGGAAGCAATCTCTGAGGTTGGTGGCTTCTCCGTAACTGTCGCTGATGGCAAACGTCTTTACTTTGTGGAAGCTGCTCAAAAAGGTATTCACTGGATGAGATTGACTGCACACGGGCGCGCCGGCCATGGGTCGATGATGAATGACGAGAATGCTCTTACATCCATCTCTGAGGCAGTCGCGAAGATTGGACGATATGAATGGCCTCAGAGGTACACCAAGACTGTAAAGATTCTCTTCTCAAAGATCGCACAGGCCACGGGAAAGAAGTATGACGAATCAGATTTGCGACCTCTTCTTACTGAGATAGGACCAACAGCAAGAATGATCGGTGCAACCTTGCAGAACACAGCTAATCCAACGATGCTTGAAGCAGGTTATAAAGCAAATGTAATTCCGGGAAGCGCCAGCGCAGTCATCGATGGACGTTTTCTCCCTGGCTATGAGGACGAGTTGAATAGAACTATTCGAGAGATTATTGGCCCAGATATCTCAATCGAAACTATCTCCCGTGATATCGCTCTAGAGATTGATTTCGAAGGTGATTTGGTAGAAGCGATGTGTAAGGCCATCACAACATTCGACCCGGAGGGAATCCCTGTTCCTTATCTCATGAGTGGCGGCACTGATAACAAGGCGCTCTCTGAATTGGGGATTATTGGCTATGGCTTTAGCCCGCTACAACTTCCATCCGATCTTGACTTCATGGCGCTCTTTCATGGCGTAGATGAGCGGGTTCCAATCAGTGGACTTGAATTTGGCGTAAAAGTTCTTGAAAACTTCTTGGAGAATTGTTAGCGAGAGATTTCATCCAGCGCGTCCCTGACGACTGCTGGAAGAGTAATTTCCTCTGATTTGAGCACTCCTCGAAGTTGCGCACCCGTTCTTGCGCCCACAATCGCTGATGTAACACCGGGAGTATCTCTGACCCAGGCAAGAGCCACTTCGAGAGGAGAAAAGCCGAGACCTTCTGCTGCCGCAGTTACTGCTTCAACAATTCTGGAAGAGCCTTCGTTGAGATAAGGCTCTACATGTTTTACAAAATGAGGAGCAGCTGCGCGAGAATCAATCGGGATTCCCTTTCGATACTTTCCTGTCAGAACACCTCGACCAAGGGGAGCCCAAGCGAGAAACCCTAAGCCGATTTGATTGGCGCAGGCGAGAACTTCTTCTTCTGCAGATCTATTGAGCAATGAGAATTCAACCTGCACTGAAGCTATCGGCGCCTTTGCTGTATTGCTCTCTTGAACTGTTGCTGCACGAGCGCTCTGCCAACCGGAAAAGTTACAGAGACCAACGTAGCGAGCTTTTCCAGAAGAGAATGCATAGTCAAGAGCAGAGAGCGTATCTTCAAGAGGTGTGGCTGAATCCCACGAGTGCACTTGCCAGAGATCGAGATAATCCGTTTCTAGGCGCGCAAGGGATTTATCGAGCTCGGCGATAAGTGCATTACGCGAATTGTTGATTGTCCGTAAGCCATCTTGAAATGACGCGCCTGCCTTTGTCGCAATAGCGACTTCTTCGCGCTTAAAAAGCGTTCCGATAAGGCCACCAAGGACTCGTTCGCTATCACCATCGCCATACGTGGGAGATGTATCGAAGAAGTTTCCACCAGCCTCGATGTAAGCGCGGCATTGGTCGGCAGCTTCATGGGTATCGGTATCGCGTCCCCAGGTCATGGTTCCAAGACCTAAGCGAGAGAGAGTTAACCCGCTCTTGCCAGCTCTGCGCATTTCCATGAGAGAGACCTTAGCAATAATCACCGCTAATCTTGGTTCTATGAGTCGTTTAGTGTTTCTACGTCATGCGCACTCGACCGCAAATGATTTAGGGATTTTATCTGGACGTCTTCCAGGGATTTCTCTCAGTAAGGCCGGATTGGCTCAAGCAGATTCATTGATAGTTCGTTTAGGCGCTAGTTTCTTCGACGAGATTCGTGTGAGTCCAATGGAACGCTGTTCACAGACGATCAAGCCATGGTTGCAATCGCCATTTTCAAAAGGTATCGGTGAGTATGGGTTGGACGACAACCTAAATGAGGTTGATTACGGACTTTGGAGTGGTCGTAAGCTCTCACGACTTTCAAAAGATCCACTCTGGAAAGTAATCCAATCCACGCCGAGTAAAGTGCAGTTCCCTGACGGTGAGAGAATAAAAGGTGCTCAGAAGCGGGCAGTTGCATCGATTACGGAACTTCACGCAAAGAAGAAATCGGGAACTTTCCTCTTTGTCAGCCACGGCGACATTATCAAATCGACCGTGGCCTCGCTGATCGGTCTTCCACTCGACTCTTTCCAGAATCTCATCATCAATCCAGCATCTCTGACAGTGATTGATTTTGATGGTCACCACGGTCGTCTACTTACCTACAACGACACCACTTCATGCATCGCGCCGCTTCTTACCTCGAAAAAGGTTGGTAAGGTGCTTTTGGGTGGAGGCAGTGGAATTGCTAAAGGAAAGAAGCGATGACTTCACGAGTCATACTCTTCGAAGAACCAGAACGGTTCACTGTCGGAACAGTTGGCCAGCCCGGGGAGCGAACCTTCTTCATTCAGGCGAGAGATAGAACTCGCCTGATTTCAGTTTCTCTGGAAAAGGCCCAGGTTCAAGCACTTTCCGAACGGCTGCAATACATGATTCGAGAGATCAAGCAGAGTGATCCAACGACAATCACCGTCAAGCTACCGCAGGATGGCGCACCGCTCGATACGCCGATTGAAGAAGAATTCCGAATTGGAGTAATTGGTCTTGCCTTTGAGGCGGATAGGCAGTTAATTCAGATAGATCTCCAAGCTGTCTCTGAAAATGATGGTGGCAATCCAGAATTTATCGATGTTGACGACCTCACGGGTGACCAAGACATTCTTCGAGTTCTTATCTCACCATCTGAAGCAGACCGTTTCTGCAAAAGATGCAACTCGGTCGTCAGTGCGGGACGTCAGCCCTGCCCATTTTGTGGCGGACCCATTGATCCACGAGGACATCTCTGCCCTCGTGCGAATGGATATCGCCGCTAATGAAGTCCTTTGAAGAAGTTCGTCAACATCTATTGGTAGGTGAGATCAAGATTTCAGGGAGGCTCGTCGATGCTTCCAATGCAACACTGTTTGGAAGTTGTACCCATGAAGGCAGTGAACTTTCAGTCATTTACAAACCAATCGCAGGAGAACGACCTTTATGGGATTTCGCAGATGGCAATCTCGCTTCCCGGGAGTACGCCGCTTTCTTGCTCTCGGAACTTGTTGGTTGGAGCCTCATTCCCGTAACAGTTCTTCGTGACGGACCTTTCGGAGAAGGAATGGTTCAGCAGTGGATCGATATTGATGAAGATGTTGATCTTGCTCTTTTCTATCGCACAGATGACCCTCGACTAAGAAAGTTGGCGCTCTTTGACGCGATTATCAATAACACGGATCGAAAGATCGGACATCTACTTCCTACTAAGGATGGCCGACTGCTGGGTTGTGACCATGGAGTTACTTTCCACGAGGAAGATAAGTTGCGAACAGTTTTGTGGCAATGGGCAAATCTGCCACTGACAGATACTGAAAAATTTGAACTGACCCAATTACTCGACCATCTCAATCTACGCACCACCGAGATCCTTAACCTCGTAACCGAGAACGAATACCTAGCTCTCATCCAACGAATTGAACGCTTGCTTACATCCGGAGAGTTCCCAGCACCAAGTGAAGATTGGCCTGCAGTACCGTGGCCTCCCTTCTAAAGTAAGGTTTGCTCATGCGCTCTTGGCCATCTGTTTATATTCCCGAACTATCAAAGCGCTTTGAGATTCCAGCGCTATCTCTTTTTGATTCGGCAGAGCAAGAGTTAAAGGCGATTCCAGATCAGGATCTTTATCGGATATATGTTTGCGGAATCACTCCATATGACGCGACCCATCTTGGCCACGCAGCTACTTACCTCACCTTTGACGTCATCATCCGCTACCTGAAGGCAACCGGATCGACGGTTAAGTTTGTCCAGAACATCACCGACATCGATGATCCGCTTTTGGAGCGAGCCGAACGCGACGGCGTTGATTGGAAGAAACTTGCCAATTCTCAGATCGATCTCTTTCGAGGCGACATGAGCGATCTTCATGTGATTCCGCCAGATCATTACATCGGCGTAGTTGAGGCTATGCCTCAGGTTATTGGCGCTATTGCAAAGCTTGATGACCAGAAAACCACCTACCTGGTTAATGGAGATAAATACTTCCGCGTTCATGCTGACCCCCACTTTGGTGAGCGATCCCATATCAATAGTGATGAAGCCCTTAAGACTTTTGCCGAACGTGGGGGAGACCCTCAGAAGGCGGGCAAGGAGCACCCACTCGATGCACTTGTTTGGCTCACCTCAAAACCAGAACAACCAACCTGGCCTAGCCCCTTCGGAAAAGGTAGACCCGGATGGCATATCGAATGTAGCGCGATTGCACTTCATTACTTAGAGCCAGATTCAGACGCTGATTTCTCACTTGATATTCAGGGAGGTGGATCAGATTTGAACTTTCCTCACCACGAAATGTCAGCAGCACAGAGCGCGGTGATGACAGGTCAGCCATTTGCACGGCATTATGTTCACGCTGGAATGATCGGCTTGAATGGCGAGAAGATGAGCAAGTCACTGGGCAACCTAGTCTTCGTTTCAAAGTTAATCTCTGAAGGCGTAAACCCAATGTCCATTCGATGGGCGCTCTTAAATCGCCACTATCGTGAAGATGCGATGTGGAGTACATCAATTTTGAATCAATCTATTGCTGCTATCGATCGACTACAGTTGAATCTAGCAAGGATGGAGGTGGCGCCTACTGATTCAGTAATCGCCGAGATCATCAGTTGCCTTTCTCGGGATTTAGATACAGCCGGCGCCTTAACGGTTATTGGAAAGTGGATGAACGACACGGAGTCAGGGGGCACCGGAGGAAGCGCGGGTGAACTCTCCAGAGCTCTCGACACGCTGCTCGGGATTGCCCTGTAGCGAATTACTTATCGTTTTGACGGCGCAAGAATCGCTCTAGTTCACGCGCTATTGATTCACCAGTAGCTTCCGGCAGGTCAACTGCATCCTTACTTTCCTCTAGCGCTTTCACGTACTCAGCAACATCAGAATCTTCTTTGGCTAGCTCCGTTACTTCTGCTTCCCATTCGGAAGCTTCATCCGGGAGTTCTCCCTGAGGAACTGAGATATCGAGGAAATCTTCTAAGGCATTGACAAGGGCAAGCGAAGCTTTTGGTGAAGGCGAGTTTGATGCGTAATGGGGGATTGCGGCCCACAGCGAGATGGCGTCAATGCCGCGGCGTACGCAAGCATCTTGAATAACTCCGAGGATTCCAGTGGGACCTTCGTACTTACTGATCTCAACGCCTAACCGCTTTGCGATATCGGGATGAGCGCCACTACCGCTGACGGTGATGGGCCGTGTGTGAGGAGTATCTGCCAACATCGAACCGAGAGTGATAACAAGATCTACTTCGCAATCATCAGCTAGATCCAATAGATCTGATGCAAAGGTCTTCCATTTCATTGATGGCTCAACTCCCCGAACAACAATGAAATCGTGAGGAAGAGATGGTGTGGCTAGCGAAAAAACTTGCGTTCCGGGCCAAGTGAGATTTCTGATACTTGAATCATCGACGTAAACCATTGGCCTATTTACTTGAAAGTCATAGAAATCCTCTGGATCGACTTCAGCGATCAGCTCGGGAACAACATCAAATTCAGGGTCGGTCCAACAACCAAGCAAGTGAGAAGCAGCACCAGATGCTGCTTCTCCAGCATCGTTCCAACCTGAGAAGGCGACAACCATCACTGGTGAGCGCAGAACTGGAATTTGAAGAATCTCCATATCGATACCTTAGGGTAACCTGCGCTCTGTGACGAGAGATAAGAGCCATAGCAAGCCTGGCCTTCTTCGTCAGGCCTTAACACAGCGGACCGTTATCGCCGATGGCGCTATGGGAACAATGTTGCAGGCCGCTGATCCATCTCTTGAAGATTTTCAAAACCATGAAGGCTGTAATGAAATTCTTAATGTGACAAGACCTGATTTAGTTCGTGCTGTTCACGATGCGTACCTGGCCGTTGGAGTCGATGCCATCGAAACAAATACCTTTGGTGCAAACTGGGCAAACCTAGCCGAGTACGGGATTGAAGATCGCATCTACGAGCTGGCCTTTGCAGGAGGAAAGATTGCACGGGAGGCAGCTGATGCATTCAGCACACCCGATAAACCTCGCTTCGTACTCGGTTCACTCGGTCCCGGAACCAAGCTTCCAAGTCTTGGCCATACTTCTTACGAGAAATTGAAGGACGCTTACTACACGGCCTCAAAAGGCTTAGTTGATTCAGGATGCGATGCGCTTCTGATTGAAACAACGCAAGATCTTCTGCAGGCGAAAGCGGCTGTGAATGGGGCTCGTCTGGCTGTTACTGAATCTGATCGCGATGTCATTATCATCGCCCAAGTTACAGTTGAGACCACTGGAACCATGTTGCTTGGTTCTGAGATCGGCGCTGCGCTTAATGCGCTAGAACCACTGAATATTGATCTCATCGGATTAAATTGCGCAACAGGGCCAGCTGAGATGTCCGAGCATTTGCGTTACCTGTCGAAGAATTCACATACTGCCATCTCAGTAATGCCCAACGCCGGACTTCCGATTCTTGGGGCGAAAGGTGCTGAATATCCACTAGGACCAGAAGAGTTGGCGACAGCGCTAGAAACCTTTGTGAACGATTATGGAATCACATTGATAGGCGGATGCTGTGGCACAACCCCAGCTCACCTTGCTGCGGTAGTCAATCGACTCTCAGGTCATGCCGTTAAGAATCGCACCATTGAGATTGAACCTGGAGCATCATCCCTCTATCAATACGTTCCTTTTAGACAAGATAGAACCTACTTGGCTATTGGTGAGCGCACCAATGCCAATGGTTCACGCGCCTTTAGAGATGCTCTTGTTGCCGAGGATTGGTCCACATGTGTTGAGATAGCGCGAGATCAGATTCGAGATGGTGCGCATATGCTCGATCTCTCTGTTGATTACGTTGGCCGAGACGGTGTCAGAGATATGACTGAGATCGCCTCACGATTTGCGACTTCATCAACCTTGCCGATTGTGCTCGACTCGACCGAACCAGCAGTGCTGAAGGCCGGTCTTGAGGCGCTGGGTGGACGATGCGTAATCAATTCAGTCAATTATGAAGATGGTGATGGACCAACTTCTCGTTTTGCTCGAATCATGCCGCTCGTTCAAGAACATGGAGCCTCAGTTGTTGCCTTAACGATTGATGAAGAAGGACAAGCACGAACTGCAGAGTGGAAGTTACGAGTTGCTCGACGCTTGATTAAGGATCTCACTGAAAACTGGGGAATTAAGGTTGGAGATATTTTGATCGATACCCTCACCTTCCCGATTGCGACAGGTCAAGAAGAAACTCGTCGCGATGGACTCGAAACAATCACTGCAATTAAATCTCTTAAAGAAGAGTTTCCTGAAGTACAGACCACTCTTGGCGTTAGCAATGTCTCTTTCGGACTCAATCCGGCCGCGCGCGTTGTGCTCAACTCCGTCTTTCTACACGAATGTGTAGAAGCGGGACTGGACTCTGCAATTGTGCATCCTTCCAAAATCACTCCTATGGCCCGCATCGATGCACGTCAAAAGGAAGTCGCTCTCGACCTCATCTACGATCGTCGCACCTTCGACGGCGAGAATTGCACCTACGATCCTCTAAGTGAGTTCCTGCAACTCTTCGAAGGCGTCGAGCTTGCTGCCTCAAGAAACATTCGCGCATCAGAGTTAGCAGCTCTTCCTCTGAAAGAGCGTTTAGAGCGGCGCATCATTGATGGTGAGAAGGTTGGCCTGACTGATGATCTTGATGCTGCGATGGCTGAAGGAATAAAGCCACTCACAATCATCAATGACCATTTACTTGAAGGAATGAAGGTAGTCGGCGAGCTCTTTGGTAAGGGTGAGATGCAACTTCCCTTCGTTCTGCAGAGCGCTGAAGTTATGAAATCAGCTGTTGCCTATCTTGAGCCGCATATGGAGAAGACCAGTGATGCTGGACGCGGCAGAATGTTGCTGGCTACAGTAAAAGGAGACGTCCACGATATTGGAAAGAATTTGGTTGACATTATTCTCTCCAATAATGGCTATCAGGTAGTTAATATCGGAATCAAGCAGACCATAAATCAGATTATCGATGCAGCCCAAGAGAATGAAGTTGACGCGATTGGAATGTCAGGCCTTCTTGTGAAATCTACTGTCATCATGAAGGAGAATTTAGAAGAGCTCACTTCTCGAGGGCTCGATCAAAAGTGGCCAATCGTCCTCGGCGGCGCAGCCCTTACGCGCGCCTTTGTTGAGCAAGATTTGGCAAGTGTCTTTCCCGGAGAAGTCCGCTACGCACGCGATGCCTTTGAAGGTCTTCGCCTAATGGATGCAATCATGGCGGTGAAGCGAGGCGATGAAGGCGCAGCTCTTCCAGCTTTGCGCGAGAGAAAAGTGAAGGCGGTTACACGCCCAGATGAGCCAACCGAGATTGATACTCGTCGCAGCGATGTTGCAATAGATATAGATATTCCAGAGGCGCCTTTCTATGGCTCGCGAATTGTTAAAGGCATTCCACTTGCAGATTACGTAGGAATGCTTGATGAACGCGCACTCTTCATGGGTCAATGGGGTCTTAAGGGAGCTCGCGGAGAATACGAAGCGATGGCCGAAACTGAAGGTCGCCCTCGATTACGTGCTCTACTCAATGAAGTTCAATCGAAAGGTTGGCTAGAGGCTGCTGTTGTTTATGGATATTTCCCTTGCGTCTCCGAGGGTAATGACTTGGTGATTTTGCATCATGAAGGAGCCGACAAAGGAAAAGAGCGCGTGCGCTTCTCATTCCCTCGTCAGAGACGCGATCGCAGACTCTGTCTCTCGGATTTCTTTGCATCCCGCGAATCCGGAAAAGTTGATGTCGTTGCCTTTCACGTTGTGACCATGGGAAATACAGTAAGTAAGGCAGCAAATGAATTATTTGCCGCTAATGCTTATCGTGAGTATCTCGAACTGCATGGTCTGTCAGTTCAACTCACTGAAGCACTTGCAGAGCACTGGCACGCGCGAATTCGAGAAGAGATGTCAGTGCGTGGAGATGATGCTCCAGATATTCAAGGGATTCTAGATCAAGGTTATCGCGGCTCTCGCTATTCGTTTGGGTATCCAGCATGCCCAGATATCGAACAACAGACGCAACTGTGTGAATTACTAGAGCCAGGTCGTATCGGGGTTGAACTCTCTGAAGAGTTCCAGCTGCATCCAGAACAATCCACCTCAGCGATTATTGTTCACCACCCAGAAGCTAAGTACTTCAACGCCAACTAGCCGCTAAGGCTTTACATGTGCGGGGCAGATGGCCTTAAAGAAGCACCAATCGCATAAGCGCGATTTCTTGGTCGGGAAATGGTTGGTTTCAATAGCCGTCAAAATCTCTGAGCCAATATTTTTGAGAATCTTCTCAGTGTTTAGAAGCTGTGCTTCAGTCGGTGAACTCTTGATAAGTTGCGAATCACCCAGATAGATAAGTTGGAGCAGAGAGGGGAGCACTCCTTCATTCTGCCAATAGAGCAGTGCATACACTCGTAGCTGAAAAAGAGCCTTCTCTTCCCAGCCCGGTTTTGGTGATTTACCAGTTTTGTAATCAACAATACGTACCTGACCCGTTGGGGCGACATCAATGCGGTCAACGTAACCATGGAGATACATCTCATCGCTTAAATTTCGTTCGAGATGAAGTTCGCGATAGGTGGATTCAAAGGTATGGGGCTGCTCGAGTCCAAAGTAGTTCTGCAATAGCGAAGTGGCGCGATCTAGCCACTCCTTCTCGTCTAGTACCAAAGTTGCCAGCTCAGGTTTTTCAGAGAGAGCCGTTTGCCAGCGAACAGGTAGCGCAGCGCGCGCTGAATCAATTGTTCGCTCTGAAGCAGGCAGTTCAAAGAGATCTTCAAGCACTGCATGGATGAGCTTTCCGCGTTCAGCATCGATACTCGGCGGCTCTGGCAACTGATCAATGGCGCGGTATTTGTATAACTGCGGACAGTTTGTGAAGTCATTGATTCGACTGGGGGATAACCGCAACATCTCCATTGTGCGCACGATACAGCGCAGGCCTGACCAAAAGAGGTGGCTTTCACCTAAGATACTGCTGTGTCTACTCCCGGCTATTTCCAAATTGGCGATCGAGTTCAACTTACCGATCCAAAAGGCAAGCTCTATAGCTTCACAATTACACCTGGCAAAGAGTGGCATACCCATAAGGGGTGGATTAACCACGATGATTTAGTGGGTCTTCCTGAAGGTTCAGTAGTGACCACAACTGCAGGCTTAAAGTTCACTGCCTTTGTTCCACTTCTAGCGGACTACGTTCTTTCTATGCCTCGCGGTGCAACGATTGTCTACCCCAAAGATGCGGCGATGATTGTCGGATTTGCAGATATTTATCCTGGTGCACGGGTTCTCGAAGCTGGGGTAGGAAGTGGTGCGCTCACGCTTTCACTTCTGCGCGCAGTAGGACCACAAGGAAGCGTTCATTCAGTTGAGAGACGCATGGACTTTGCTGAGAATGCGACAGCAAATGTTTCAAATTATTTTGGCGCAAAGCCAGAGAATTGGAAGCTCGAAGTTGGCTCTCTACAAGATCAGGAACTTTCTACGCAGTACGACCGCGTAATACTCGACATGCTTGCGCCATGGGAGTGTGTCGCCAAAGCAGCTGAAGTTCTTAGACCTGGTGGAGTCTTTCTTGCCTACGTTGCGACGACAACGCAACTATCCGCAACTGCTGAGGCTCTGAAGGAAGATGGTCATTTCACTGAACCGGAAAGCTCAGAAACCATTGTTCGCGGCTGGCATCATGAGGGGCTAGCAGTTCGTCCCCAACAAAGAATGATTGGACATACTGGGTTCCTGATTCAGAGCAGGCGAATGGCGCCCGGTGTAGATGTCCTTCCTCGCAGACGCCGACCAGCAAAGGGCGCTTACGGTGTCCCGGAAGAGTGAAAGACTCATCAATTTAACGATAGCTCTCCTTGCTACAAAGAGATACATCACAAAATCCGAGATTTTCAAGTCTGTAGAAGGCTACGAAGGTAGTGCCGAATCCAAAGAGAGAATGTTTGAGCGAGATAAGGACGACCTTCGATCTCTTGGTATCGAAATTGAAGTGGGAAGTTTTGACCCACTCTTCAATGACGAAGCTGGCTATCGAATAAAGCAGGAGAGTTATCAGCTAGATCTTGGTGCGATCACGACCTTGGAAGTATCACTCTTATCACTAGCTGCAAAAGCATGGCAGGGAGCTTCTCTCAATGATGCAGCACAGCGCGCATTGGTCAAACTCAGCTCACTTGGATTCCCACTCGATGAAGCCAATTTGCCTGGTTCGATTCCTTCCATCTCCAATTCGGAGTTTGATATCACGGTCGTCACTCGCGCTATTGCAGAACGTCAAGTATTGGATTTCCTTTACCGAGGCCATGACTTGTCAAGTGAAAGCAGACGAGTCGTTCCAATCGGCTTATCCACTCGCTCTGGATTCTGGTACTTCACGGGTGTCGACCAGGCAGTTCAGGAGATACGAACATTTCGTTTTGACCGGGTCTTGGAGGGCTTCAATGTCCACAAGGGACCGAAGGACTTTGAGATTCCTGAAGGATTTGAGGCGAGCCAGGTTTTTGAGTCAGATGCTGCATCAGTAGCGATCATTGATATCCGCAAAGGTAAGTGCACCTCACTACGAGCTCTCGCAACATCCACCAAGTCGATAGGGGAATGGGACCAAATCCAGATTCCTATCCTTGATGTGAAAACGTTATCTGCTTTAGTGCTGTGGCATGGCGAAGATGCCTATGTACATGCTCCAGAAGAGCTGCGAATACAGATTGTTGAATCACTTAAGGCTTTGGTGGGTAACCATGGCTAAGAACGAGAGTAGAAAAAACGCCAATCCACTAGAACGCGCTGCAAGATTACTTGATCTAGTTCCTTACATCAATACTCATCAGGGCATCGCGCTATCAGAGTTGGCTGAAGCTTTTGAAGTTTCAACCGAACAGATGGTGAGCGACTTGACGACTCTTTGGATGTGCGGGCTGCCCGGTTACACACCGCTTGAGTTAATGGATTTAGAGTTTGAATCCGGATATGTCACCATTCGAAATGCGCCTACATTGGCAAAGCCGCGCTCAATCACGCACGAAGAGGGCGTGGCGTTGGTACTTGGACTTGATCTTCTACGTTCGACTATTTCAAGTGATAGGACGGATCTGCTTGCGGCTATTGATGTTCTCGCGAAGCGCATAGCTGAACTAGTAAATCTTCCATCAGCCCTATCTGCCTTGTCTCATATCGACCAGGGAATTGTGAGCTCCATACAAAGCGCAATTTCAGATCGGGGCGGTTTGAGCATCACTTACCACGCACTTTATAAAGATGAGATCACCTCGAGAGAAGTTCTCCCAGTTGAAGTTATCGAGAGCCAGGGTTACAGCTACCTGCATGCGTATTGCTTCACAGCGGAAGATTTCCGCCACTTCCGACTCGATAGAATTCAGTCTGCAAAATTTATTCAAGTAGAAAAACCCTCACGCGCTTCTGCATCTAGCGCCGAAAAGACAAATTTTGAATTGCGAGTAGTTGAGTCTTCTCGAGATGTTGCTGAGCGATTTGAACGAATGGATGTTCAGGCCGGTAGTACTTTCTCAGGGTCATCTTTCTCTCGCCATTGGATTGAGCGATCAGTTCTCGCCTCTGGTGGGGCCGTGGAATTACTCTCGCCCACAGAGATAAGAAGCGAAGTTGCGAGGAGAGCGGGATTGATGCTCAATCGTTACTCGGATTAGGTTCCCCGCCTACCCATTCAAAGATGTCTGGTGTAATCTAGGCTTAAATCTGACGCTAAGGAGTTCCCAAGATGAATTTAGGTCCAAGAGAAATAGTCATCCTGCTCGTGGTTGTACTGGTGTTATTTGGTGCAAAGCGTCTACCTGACTCTGCCCGTTCACTCGGTCGCTCAATGCGAATCTTCAAGAGTGAGATGAAAGAGATGAAGGCCGACGATTCAGTTATTGAAGAAGACGGCAAAAAAGAGAAGTAATCTGATGGCATCTTCACAAGGACAGATGCCGCTCATCGACCACTTACGAGAACTAAGAAGAAGAGTTCTCAATTCAGCAATCGCAATTGTCGTGGCATTTGGTGGGGGATGGTATTTCTACAATTCAATCATCGTCACCCTAGCGAAACCTGTCTGTGATTTGCGTGCTGCACAAGCCTCAGGCGCTGCCAGTTGTGGGGCGCTTTACATCAGCGGTGTACTTGGTCCGCTAGATCTGCAGATAAGGGTCGCACTCCTTACCTCAATTATCGTCTCGGCCCCTTATTGGCTCTATCAACTCTGGGCCTTCATCGCTCCTGCGCTTCATAGGAAAGAGAAGAGAAATAGCATCCTCTTCATTGCTGCAGCCACCCCTTTTTTCTTTATGGGAGCAGCCCTCGGATACTTGATTCTCCCAGTCGCCATTCAAGCGCTCTTCGGTTTTACTCCTGATGCAGTAAGTAACCTCGTTCGCTTCGACGATTATCTAGATTTTGTTCTACGCCTCATCCTCCTAGTGGGATTGGCCTTTGAACTTCCGATTTTTCTACTTACCTTCAATCTCATTGGATTTTTACGCGGACGTACTATTCTCAAACCTTGGCGCGCGTGGGTCTTCTCTATATGTCTGGTGGTGGCTGCGTTTTCGCCCACGGCAGATCCACTTAGCATGGTTCTTCTCTCTGCTCCACTGATTCTCTTCTACTTTATGGCTGGGGGAATAGCCGTGTTGGTAGATAAGAAGCGCGACAGAAAAGCAGAAGCTATTGAAATTTCCAGCACAAAGATTGATGCACCGACCGCCATCACCGAATAGCCGATAGGGTCGTCCCATGTGGGCGATTGCAATCAATCCAAAATCTGGACACGGTAAGGGCGCAATAGTTGGCCAGGAAGTTATCGACTACTTTGCTCGGCACCAAATCCAGTATCAGACTTTCTCTGGGGCCACAGCTGATGAACTCAAGAAGGATTTAGAGACCTTTCTGACTTCCAATGAATGCTCCGGAGTGATCTGTGTCGGTGGCGATGGTCTGGCTCATCTCGTCTTGCAGTTGGTAGTCCCACGAAGTATTCCCTTTGCCGTGATGCCAGCAGGTACTGGTAACGACATCGTTAGGACTCTGGGTTGGTCACTCAATGACATCACCACCTATCTAGATCGAGTAATCAACGAAACACCTCGACCAATCGATTTAGGTAATGTGGATTCTGAGTGGTTCGCAGCAATACTAAGCACTGGCTTTGATTCAGTAGTGAATGAACGAGCCAATTCTCTCTCCTGGCCAAAGGGGCCTCAGAGATACAACGTCGCTATAGCGCTCGAACTTCCTAGATTCCGACCGCTTCGATATGAGATTGAGCTTGATACCGAGAGAATTACGACTGAGGCGATGTTGATAGCTATTGGAAATGGTCGCTCCTACGGAGGCGGCATGTATGTCTGCCCACAAGCGCAACTCAACGATGGCCTCTTTGATGTCATGATTCTTGAACCAGTCAGCAAGGTCGAGTTCCTTAAGGTCTTTCCAAAGGTTTACTCAGGCTCCCACATCTCGCATCCAAAGGTGCGGATTGTAAGAAGTACCAAGGTAAAACTCACCGCAACGGCCATCGCATATGCAGATGGAGAAAGAATCGGCGCTGCGCCGATCTCGGCCGAGTGCGTAAGGGGGGCTGGACTAACGTGGAGTCTGTAGCAACGCCAGCCGAAAGATATGCTGCAGCGAAGAAACGTGGCAGCCATCCACTTACAACTGAGTTTATTAGCCAATTTGAGTTTGGTTTTGATGACTTCCAAATTCAAGCGTGCCAAGCAGTCGAAGATGGAAAGGGTGTTCTTGTTGCAGCACCTACTGGTGCAGGAAAGACTGTGGTTGGTGAATTTGCCGCTTTCTCTGCGCTATCTCGCGGTAAGAAATGCTTCTATACGACACCAATTAAGGCGCTTTCTAACCAGAAGTACTTTGAATTTGTCGAACGTTTTGGTGAGGATCGAGTGGGTCTTCTGACTGGAGACACCAATATCAATTCCGATGCTGATGTGCTTGTAATGACAACAGAAGTTCTTCGCAACATGCTGTATGCAAACTCTTCAACTCTCACCAATTTGGGCTCTGTTGTGATGGATGAAGTGCATTATCTGGCGGATAAGTTTCGAGGCGCCGTATGGGAAGAGGTATTGATTCATCTCATGGAGAGTGTGCAAGTGATCTCACTATCTGCAACCGTCTCCAACGCTGAAGAATTTGGTGAGTGGTTAGGTGAAGTTCGGGGGAGCACTGAAGTCATCGTCTCTGAAATTCGTCCAATTCCGCTCTATCAACATGTGCTCATCGGTAACCGTCTGATGGATCTCTTTACCGAGCCGGGTCGCGTAAATCCCGAGATTCTGGGGCTGGAAAGAGAGGCGCTCCGCCGAACGAGAGTGCCTCGAGGTCGGCGGGATAGATATGGTGATTCTGATAATCGGCTTACTCGAGCCGACATCATTGATAAATTGCAACGAGAGAATCTCTTACCGGCAATTACCTTTATCTTTTCAAGAGCAGGTTGTGATGCCGCCGTGAAGCAGTGTCTTCAAGCTGGAATCAAACTTACAAGCGCTGAAGAGCGGCTAGAGATTATTACAACTGCACAGAGATACACCCAGAATCTCGCTGAGGAAGATTTAGAAGTTCTTGGTTACAGAGATTGGTTGCTCGCGTTAGAACGGGGGATTGCGGCGCATCATGCTGGACTTCTGCCTAGCTTTAAAGGGGCGGTCGAAGATCTCTTTAAACGAGGATTGGTTAAGGCAGTCTTTGCTACCGAAACTCTTGCACTTGGCATCAATATGCCGGCAAGAACTGTGGTGCTAGAGAAGTTAACGAAATGGAATGGAGAAGCGCATGTCTCGATTACTCCGGGTGAGTACACACAGTTAACTGGTCGCGCCGGTCGTCGCGGTATTGATATCGAAGGAAATGCGGTCGTTCAATGGTCGCCCACTGTTGATTCAGCAACTGCTGCCGGTCTTGCATCAACGCGCACCTATCCGCTCCGTTCATCTTTTACGCCAACGTACAACATGTCCATCAATCTCATCGCCCGATTCGGACGAGAGCGCGCCCGTGGCTCATTGGAATCTTCCTTTGCACAGTTTCAAGCCGACCGTGCAGTAGTTGGACTAGTCAGACAGATTAGAAAGAATGAGTCACTCGCTGCAGAGCTCACTGATTCGGCGCAATGCCATCTCGGTGATTTCAATGAATATTCAAGGATCCGTATAGAGATCAAAGAGCTCGAAAAGTTACTGAGCAAACGAGACGGGCGACGAACCTTCGATCAGCGTCAACGAGTTCACATGGAGAACGAACTTGACGGCATGAGACGCGCACTTCGTAAGCACTCATGCCATTCATGTAGTGATCGAGAGTCCCATGCGCGACTAGCTGAACGTGCCGATCGCCTCAATCGTGAATCAGATGGGCTTCGTGCCCGCGTTGAAAACAGAACGCACGTGATTGCAAAGACCTTCGATCGAATCTGTAACGTATTGACTCATCTTGGGTATATCGAAGGTGAGAAGCCACTAGAGCAGGGCAAGATTCTGGCAAAAATCTATGCAGAGTCAGATCTTTTGCTCACTGAATCAATTCGTAGGGGAGTGTTGCGCAATCTCAACGCTCCTGAATTGCTCTCAGTGGCCTCAGCGATGATTTATGAAAGTCGGAGCGCTGAGAATTATGCTCCAAAGATGCCCCATCAAAACGTTGCAAACTCACTTGCAGCTGTTGCAAAAATATGGGTAGAGCTCGAAGATATCGAGAATGAGTTCGATGTGAAGACGCAACGAGAGCCCGATTTTGGATTCTGTTATCCCGCATACCGATGGGCCAACGGCCATTCACTCAGCAGCGTTTTGAAGGGAACAGATATGACTGTTGGAGATTTTGTCCGCAGCATCCGCCAACTGATTGATTTGTTAACCCAGATTGCTGGTGCATCCGAAGAGTTACGCCCTATATGTAAAGAAGGAATCAAAAGATTGGATCGTGGAGTCATCTCAGATATGTTGGGGGATATATGACCCTCATGCTCTTGGATAGTGCCTCCCTTTGGTATCGCGCTTACTATGGAATGCCTGACACCCTCGTATCTCCATCGGGGATGCCAGTGAATGCAATTCGTGGATATCTCGATATGACGGCAAGGCTCGTAAGTATGTATTCACCGAATCGAATCGTTGCATGTATCGAGGGGGATTGGCGACCTTCTTGGCGAGTCGATCTCTTCCCTGACTACAAGGCAAATCGTTTGGAGGAAGAGGGGGAGGAGGAAGAAGAGCCAGAGACCCTCACTCCGCAGATTCCTGTTCTACTCGACCTCCTTGATGAATTTGGAATCCCCATGGTCGGCGTCGATGATTATGAAGCAGATGATGTGATGGCAACTTTTGCAGTGCAAGAGAAGGGTCCTATCCGTATCGTTACTGGGGATAGAGACTTGTTTCAGCTCGTTGATGATCGCCGCGATGTGAAAGTTGTCTACCTAGCCCGTGGAATCTCGCAGCATGATCTTGTTGATACCAAATGGGTCGCTGACAAGTATGCGATTCCAGGTGATCGTTACGCTCTTTTCGCCATGTTCCGTGGTGATCCATCCGATGGTCTACCTGGAGTCAAGGGGATAGGAGAGAAGGGCGCTGCCATCATCGCGAATCACTTTGCAACGGTTGATGAAGCCCTCATTGGCGCTCGAACTGGGCATGAGGCTCTCACTTCAAGCCTTGCAAAGAAGATCATTGAAGGTGCGGATTATCTCAAGATTGCACCAACGCTCGTTCACTGCGCAAAGGATGTCGCTCTGCCGAAACTTGATATCGCTATGCCGAAGGCTCCAAAGGATTTATCAAAGATTTATGCAATGAAGGATGAGTACGGCTTAGGTGCAAGCGTTGATAGATTAATATCAGCGCTAAATTGGTAGTGAGGGGAGAATCATGAAGCCGGTAATTTTGATTCCGACCTACAATGAAGCCACTTCAATCATCGAGCTTCTGCGCTCTCTTGAGGAACTGCATAAAATTCGAAGTTTCGATGTTTTAATCCTCGATGACAATTCCCCAGACAGAACAGCTGATATCGTCGAATCGCTCAAACTGCCTTGGGTTGAAGTACTGAGGCGTCCCGGAAAAGCCGGATTAGGTGCTGCCTACCGCGCAGGCTTTGCGCATGTTCTACCTCTTGGCAAGTATTCACATATTGTCACCATGGATGCAGATGGATCGCACCGAGTTGAAGATCTTCCAGCGATGTTAGATGCATCAGATGCAGAAATTTCTATCACCTTAGGCACTCGCTGGATGCCCGGAGGGTCGGTTGTTAATTGGCCCAAGAGTCGACAATTGCTCTCTAAATCAGGAACAAAGTACGCTCGTATAGCGCTTGGAATTCCTCTCAATGATCTCACTGGCGGTTTTCGCGTTTACAGCACAGCGCTATTGAAGAAGTTAAATCTCAACCAGATGACAGCTACTGGGTATTGTTTCCAAATTGAAATGGCGATGGCATCAGTGCTTGCAGGCGCCAAAACATTTGAAGTTCCCATTACCTTTGTAGAACGCGCAAATGGCGTCTCCAAGATGAGCCGGGCAATCGTTATTGAAGCGCTCTGGCAAACAACCCTCTGGGGGCTATCTCGACGCTTTCGGCCTAACGCCGATAAGTTACATTATGTAAAGTAAAAGGAATCAGGCAAAGGCTTCGACGGGTGGGCAGGAACAAACAAGGTTCCTATCCCCATATGCCCCGTCTATACGGCCGCTGGTCGGCCAATATTTGCCCTTCATGCCGATGAGTTCACCGGGAATTAAACCTGTCAGAGTGGCCGGGAATGCGCCGCGCTCACGCGAATAACTACGGTTCCACTCAGTAGCTGCAATAGCCCCGATTGTATGAGGTGCATTGCGAAGAGCTGATTCTTCGACCGCCACTTTGCCATCCATGATCTCTTGAATTTCGTAGCGAATCGCAATCATCGCATCGATAAATCGGTTCATCTCAATGATGTCTTCAGATTCGGTAGGTTCAATCATCAAAGTGCCAGCTACAGGAAAGGACATTGTGGGTGCATGGAAGCCAAAGTCCATTAATCGCTTCGCAATGTCGTCAACGGTGACTCCAGAGAGTTTGGTGATTTCGCGAATATCGAGAATACATTCGTGCGCTATCAATCCCTTCTCCCCTGTATAAAGAATAGGGAATGAATCACGCAATCTTGCAGCCATGTAATTTGCATTGAGAATAGCAACTTCAGTTGCGTGGGTAAGTCCTGCTCCCCCCATAAGGCGTATATAGGCCCAAGAAATCGGCAAGATGCTCGCTGAACCAAATGGCGCAGCAGAGATTGGGCCAGGACCTGTTGCAGGACCCGCGCTGGGATCGAGTGGATGGTTAGGCAAGAAAGGAGCCAGGTGCGATTTCGCGATTACTGGTCCTACTCCCGGTCCCCCGCCACCATGTGGAATACAGAAAGTTTTATGGAGATTAAGGTGCGAAACATCTGCGCCGAATTTTCCTGGCTGAGATGTTCCAACAAGTGCGTTGAGATTTGCACCATCCACATAAACCTGACCACCTGCATCATGTACCAAAGCACAAATCTCTGAGATTGCTGATTCAAATACCCCGTGGGTGGACGGATAGGTGACCATCAGGGCTGCAAGAGCTGAGCCATGTTCGGCAATCTTCGCCTTCAAATCGGTAACGCTGACATTTCCATGATCATCACATTCAATAACGACAACCTTCATGCCAGCCATCACAGCGCTGGCAGCATTTGTGCCGTGCGCGCTGGATGGAATCAGACAGATGTTTCGGCTCTGGTCTCCACGTGAATCGTGATAGTTACGGATTGCCAGCAGACCAGCAAATTCGCCTTGGCTGCCCGCATTTGGCTGCAACGAGACTGCGTCATACCCGGTGATTTCTACGAGCCAGGAAGAGAGCTGCTCAATAAGTATGCGAGTTCCCTTACTCTGTTCAGCCGGTGCGAAAGGATGAAGGGATGCAAACTCAGGCCAGGTGACCGCCTCCATCTCAGTTGTAGCGTTGAGCTTCATTGTGCAAGAGCCCAAAGGAATCATTGTGCGATCGAGTGCCAAATCGCGATCGGCCAAGGTGCGAAGATAACGAAGCATTGATGTTTCAGAGAAATAGGTATTGAAGACTGGATGCTGGAGATAAGAAGAAGTTCGCGCTAACTTTGTTGCGATACCGCTCCCCTGGGCTGGCTTTACCTGAACGCCAAAGAGTGAAGTGATGGTTGCAAAGAGATTATCGGTCACAGTTTCATCGAAGGAAATTCTTACGTGATTCGAATCAACCACACCTAGATTGATTCGAAGAGCCTTCGCTGCTTGATGCAACCTTTGCGCATCTGCAACCTTGATCGTCAGAGTATCGAAGTAGCTCTTATTCTCAGTCTCAACGACGGCAGATAATTGCGCCGCAAAATTATGGACACGTTCTGCAATTCTCTTCAGCCCCTTTGGTCCATGCCACATCGCATAAAACGCGCTCATGTTTGCCAATAGAACTTGCGCCGTACAAATATTCGACGTCGCTTTATCGCGACGAATATGTTGCTCGCGAGTTTGAAGAGCTAAACGAAAGGCTGGGTTGCCATGCGCATCTACGCTCTGTCCTACCAAACGTCCCGGTAGGGATCTCTCAAGCCCTGTTCGGACTGCCATAAACCCAGCATGCGGACCACCGAATCCCATCGGAACTCCGAAACGTTGTGCGCTTCCAACCGCAATGTCAGCGCCCCATTCACCTGGAGGTGTAATCAAAGTGAGCGCCAACAAATCAGTTGCTGCGATGACAAAGGCTCCCTTTGCGTGCGCACTTTCAGCGAGAGCTGAGTAATCAGTAATCGCACCCGTGGTATCTGGATACTGCACAAGCACACCGAAGTAATCAGTTTCTACCGGGATATTCAGCGCATCGCATTCGATAACTTCAATGCCAAGTGGCTTGGCGCGAGTGGCAACCACAGCTTTGGTTTGAGCATGAACATGAGCGTCAATAACAAAGACCGCTGAATCAGTAGCCTTTGAACTACGACGTGCGAGTGTCATTGCCTCTGCTGCAGCTGTTCCTTCATCGAGCATCGATGCGTTAGATAATGCAAGTGCCGTCATGTCACAGATAACAGTTTGGAAAGCGAAGAGCGCCTCTAGTCGTCCTTGTGAAATCTCAGGTTGATATGGAGTGTAGGCGGTGTACCAAGCAGGATTCTCAAGAACATTTCTCTTAATCACAGGTGGGGTGATAGTTCCGTAATATCCAGAACCGATGAGTGAAGTGAAGACTTGATTCTGTTCTGCAAGTGAACGTAGCTCTGCTATCACTTCCACTTCACTCTTTGCTGAACCGAGTGTTTCTGAAAGAGAAGTTTCGATTGCGATATTTGATGGAACTACATCCGAGATAAATGTCTTGAGATTGTCATATCCAAGAACTCGGAGCATCTCTTCTTCTTGTGAGGCAGATGGGCCAATATGGCGATCTTCAAAGCCCTGATAATCGGTCACTGCGCCACTCCCCTAGTTACTTAGGGAAGGAAATATATGTCTGTTAGGCGCCTTTCGCCTTTCGACGTAGCGAGAGTTCATCGCTATTTTCGCCGCCGATGACTTCGCCATTAACCTCACCTTGCAGCGATGCCAGTGAACCTTCTACCTCATGCCAAACCTTGCCGACTGCAATACCGAAGACACCCTGTCCGCCAGCGAGAAGGTCAACAATTTCATCGGGGCTAGCGCATTCGTAGATTGATGCACCATCGCTCATGAGCGTAATGCTCTCAAGTTCTGTGACGCCACGGCTACGCAAGTGATTAACTGCAGTACGAATATTCTGAAGTGAAACCCCAGCATCAAGTAGGCGCTTAACAATCTTTAAGACCAAAATATCGCGGAAGCCATAAAGTCGAGCGCTACCGGATCCTGTAGCTGTGCGAATTGATGGTTCTACCAACCCAGTACGAGCCCAGTAATCGAGTTGGCGATAAGAAATTCCTGCAGCAGAACAAGCGGTAGCGCCGCGATATCCGATTTCAAATTCTTGTTCTGTCACGAGAGGGGGCTCGCCTTCAGGTAGTGGGGATGAGAGAAGGCTACGCCCGCAGCGCGCTCAAAGCGATGAGCGACACGGACAAAACCTCAGGTTGAGGTTGAGACTTCTGAGCGCTATCCCGCAAAGTCTTCGGGGTTAATTCCCTCGAGGAACTCTCTGAAGGCTTCCAGCTCCTGGTCCCCCGCAGCGCTTGCGCTACTGGCTACCTGTTCAGGGATATCGATTCCAACCTCGTCCAGCAGATCATTGTTGACCATGATGTTGCTCTTGGTACGAAGTGCGATTGCAATGGCATCGGAAGGGCGAACTGAGAGCGGCTCGAGCGGACCATCGGAGTTACGGAGGTTGAGCTCGGCAAAGAAAATGCCATCGTTGATCGAAGTGATGTGGACAGAGGTCAGCGTTATGTCTACCCGATCGAGAAGGTCGCGGATGAGGTCGTGAGTGAGAGGTCTAGTCGCTTCCAAACCTTGCTGCGCGAAGGCGATGGCGGTGGCTTCAACAGCGCCCACCCAGATAGGCAGAAAGCGCGTTCCCTCAATCTCCTTCAACAGAACTATCGGCTGATTGGAAGGCATCTCGATTCGAACGCCTACTACTTCAACTGGAATCAACATGGAATCAACGCTGCGAGTAGACGAGATCGATAGTCGCTATGAAATTAACGGGGACGATTGAGTCCACCACGAACCAGAGCAGCATGGAGACGAACTGAGAGAGATGCGATCTCCTTCTGAACTTCTTCTGCACGTGCCTTGGCTTCGGAACTCTTCTGTCGAGTAAATGGTGTGATGACTTGTTCAATCAACCCGATCTCACGATCTGCAGCAGATTTGAATGAGCGCAAGTGGCGCGGTTCGATTCCAAAGCCTGCCATTTCAGCAACAGCTTTAGCTACTGAGAGAGCATCTCCGTCGTAGTGACGGCCGCGGATAGTGATCAAGCCAAATGACTCAAGTTCTACGAGTTGTGAATCTTCTAACCCTGATGCCTTAAGGAGTTCATCGCGGCTAAGGCGCATCTCTGATTGTTCTGCGAATGTTGATGGGGCAAATTCACCATCAATTGTGGCAAGCGTTGGTCGAGGTGATGGGGTTCCACCAGCTGGGGCAGGCTGCAACCCACGATCAAGCGCATCAAGATTCTCCTTGATGACCTTGAGTGGAAGGTATTGATCACGCTGCGCCAACAGTACGTAGCGAAGTCGTTCTAAATCAGTCGTCGTAAATTTACGATAACCGGATGGGGTGCGCTGAGGTTCAATCAAACCTTCCGATTCGAGGAAGCGAATCTTCGAGATGGTGATATCTGGGAAATCTCCACGCAATTTGGTGAGTACTTCACCGATACTTAAATAGGCACGTGCTGGAACGCTCAACTTACTTCTCCCCCGTTGTTGTTACTGCCAATAAAGAGCAGATGAAATTTTCCAATCTGAATTTCGTCACCTGTAGATAACGCCACTTCAGTGACAGATTCATTATTTACGTAAGAACCATTGAGGCTTCCAGAATCTCTGAAGGTGAAGCCGGTTCCGTTCTTCTCGATAGATGCATGTTTACGGGAAACCGTGACATCGTTAAGAAATATCGAGCTTTCAGGGGCGCGTCCGATGGTGACGCCTTCGGGCGTAACGAGGAATCGCGATCCTTTCTGAGCTCCGCGATGGATAAAGATCATCGCGTTTTCGCTCTTGGAAGAGAGTGCGCTATCGATAATCGCCTTCTCTTCGTCGGAGGCTTGGTTGTAGAAATCTTCAAACAGGGTCGATGGGGAATTTCCGACCACTGAGCGAAGACCGAGATGGAGGGTGCTGGTGAGTTCGCGATCTGCATCTGCTGCCGCCATAGCCCAACCCTTCACTCTCGAGATCGATTAAACATCAAATCCTCATCGCCAAAGCGAAGAACTCTCGACTTTGGACGTCAACTTAAGGGTGACACTAGAGAGTTACTTTTGATAAATCAAGTGGAGCTTTAGGCGGTGATTTCACCATATTGAGCAGCCGAAAGGAGTCCTTGGGGTTCTGCTGGAACTTCGATTTCGACTAACCAGCCAGCGCCATAGGGGTCTGAGTTGATGAGTTCAGGTGCGTTATCCAAGTCACCATTTACTGCCACAACTGTTCCTGAAACTGGAGCAAAGATCTCAGAGACGCTCTTTGTGGATTCAACTTCTCCGCAGACTTGATCTGCGCTGACCGCTTCCCCAACTTTAGGCATCTGCACATAGACGATATCTCCGAGTGCACCTTGTGCGTAGTCGGTAATTCCCATGCGGATACGTAACGGTGTTGATGTAGAGGCAACCCATTCATGCTCTTTTGTATATTGAAGATCAGCTGGAATCTGAGACATGAAACTACCCCTCGATAATGTGTGGTCGAACTGTAATGGTCATGAGCGCAGTACGGAAATACCCCACTGCGGTTCCTAGATAGAGACAGACTCCCCAGATCGCAAAGGCCCAACCAAAGATGAATGCCATCGTGCCATACCAACTCTCATTGAGGGCGAGTAGGAGGAATGGAAAGGCGTAGAGCAGATTGAAAGTTGCCGCTTTACCCAAGTACGTGACCTTCAGCGGAGCAAAACCTTTCATAGCAAGAGCTGCGGCTACGAGCGCCATAAAAATATCTCTAAGTACAAGAACGGCTATGAGCCAGACAGGAACGGCATCACGAATGTAGAGAACGACGAGCGTTGCTGCGATATAGAGCCGGTCAATAGTTGGGTCTGCAATCTCACCAAACTTTGATTCTTGTCCCAGTGCACGCGCCAACTTTCCGTCGAAATAGTCGGTCGCTCCCCCGATAGCCAAGACAAAAATCGCCCAACCATCGGCTTTCAGGTCTAAAGCTAAATAGATAAAGAGTGGGATTCCCAGAAAACGTGCGAAGGTGAGTGCATTGGGAATCGTCAACATGGCTACTCCTTATCCCTTTCTTTCACTCGAATCGCCACCTGGACCGGTGTGCCAGGGAATTTGAACTCTTCACGCAGACGTCGTTCGATGAAGCGACGATATGACGCCTCAATCCAACCACTTGAGAAGATAACAAACTTTGGAGGCGCTATCCCGGCTTGCGTTGCATAGTAAATCTTTGGCTGTTTTCCACCTCGAACGGGTGGTGGCGTTGCGCCAATGAGCGCCCCCAAGAACGAGTTGAGCTTCGATGTGGGAACGCGACGCTCCCATGAATCGATGGCGGTTCGCAGCGCCGGAGCCAAGCGATCTCTATGCCAACCCGTCTTTGCAGCAACGTTCACTCGCTGTGCCCATTCCACCTGATCGAGATGGCGATCAATCTCTTTATCCAACTGGTCGCGGCGATCCTCATCGACTAGATCCCACTTATTCATCACGATGACCATCGCCTTACCGGCCTCTTCCACCATCGTGATAATTCGCAAATCTTGCTCTGAGATAGGCACAGATGCGTCGAGTACGACGACCGCGCACTCACATCTTTCTAATGCTGTCTGAGTTCGCAGCGTTGCGTAGTAATCAGTGCCGCTCGCTTGATTCGCACGCTTCTTGAGTCCTGCGGTATCAACAAAGCGCCAGATACTTCCACCAAATTCGATAAGTTCATCAACGGGATCACGAGTCGTACCTGCTACATCGTCGACAATAGAACGGTTTTCCCCGGCTAACGCATTGAGCAAACTTGATTTTCCTACGTTCGGGCGACCAATCAGAGCAATACGGCGATACCCATCTTGAACCTGCGCTGCTCCAACTTCTGGAATGAGGCGAACTATCGCATCAAGAAGATCACCGCTGCCTCGACCATGCAAAGCAGAGACAAAATGCGGTTCACCTAATCCAATATTCCAAAGCGCATGCGCATCTGATTCATCGTTATCGCCATCGACTTTATTTGCAACTAGAAGTGTCGGTTTCTTCGCCTTGCGCAACTCTTGAACTAAAATGTCATCTTCATCAAGTGCGCCAACCTGCGCATCAACAACGAAGCAGAGAACATCAGCTTCCTGCATTGCAAGCTCTGCGCTGGCGCTTACCTGAACGGATATTCCATCCGGCTTTGATTCCCAACCCCCGGTATCCATCATGATGAACCGACGGCCGCCCCATTCACACTCGTATTGAATGCGATCTCGAGTTACTCCGGGGGTATCTTCAACGATTGCTTCACGTCGTCCAATGAAGCGATTGATCAGAGTTGATTTACCAACATTTGGTCTACCCAAGATGGCGACGATTGGAAGTCCGAGAAGTGACCGCTCTGAAAGTAGCTCCCAAATACGATCTACCGTCTCGGTCAGATTCAACTCAGTTGAATCGATGTGCACAGCATCAAAAGCAGGTGCAAGAGGTGAAACTTTTCTTGTCGAGTCGATTTCATCACGAGCCGAGAGAGATGCGCCTACTGAGTCAACGCCCTTTGAATCGGCAGCAAGTTCAGCATCACGTCTCTGCGCACGCGCTGCAATATCTGCGGTAAGAAAGACTTTTAGCGCAGCATCTGGACAAACGACTGTTCCGATATCGCGACCTTCTACAACGATTCCTCGCTCGGCCTTGGCGATGATGTTTCGTTGCAGCTGTAAAAGTTCTGCGCGTATCTCTGGAAGTGCACTGATCACTGATACCTTCTCAGTAACTTCATGTGAACGAATATTTGTTGATATATCTAAATCGCCAACAAAAACTTTCGGCTCACGTGGGTCCGAATTAAAAGAAATAGGCGAAACCTTAAGCTTGCCAAGAATGTCATCGGCTTTTTCACTATTTATCGATAAAGCAATGTAAGTAACCGCACGATAGAGAGCGCCCGTATCGAGATAGTTCCAACCAGCGCGGATAGCAATCTCTTTGGATGTGCTTGATTTGCCAGAACCACTTGGGCCATCTAGCGCTACAACAATCATTTCAATGAGCCCATCTATAAGTTAACTAATTCTATTCGCTTACATCAACGCATACCTAACGTGGAAGGTGGACGCTCCAACCTTTTGCTTGAAGATGCGACGAGAGTTTCTTGGCTCCATCTTCAGAGAGAGCAAGCGTGATAAGACCCGTGAATTGACCCGGACTATGTTCAATAGTGAGATCTTCAACATTGACCTCAGCGCTTGCGCATTCTTCAAAGAGCGCAGCGAGCTGGCCCGGTTTATCTTCAATGACAATCGGTAGGTAGGTGTAACTGCGTTGTTTGCCTCCATGTTTACCTGGAATCTGATCTCTTCCACGCTGACCCGAAGCGATAACTTCAGCAACAAAATTCTCATCATCCAAATTCTTCAGAAGCTCTTGCGCCTCCTTGATAAATTGCTCAAGAAGAGGGGCGATCGCTGCGCTATTGGCCGCCACAATCTCCTTCCACAATTGCGGATTGGAGCCAGCAATTCTGATGGTATCCCGCAGGCCAGCGCCGGCCAGATCGAGGGTGGAGGCCTTCGCGTCTTGGAGTTGACCAGCCAAGAGTGATGCGACCAATTGAGGCAGATGAGAGACGAGGGCTACTGCCTCATCGTGTTCCTTGCTATCCATCTCGATTGCGACAGCTCCCAAGAGTGAAATCACCTCCAGGCCCGCCTGGTGCAACTCTGAATTCACGCCTTTGCTATCGATAATCCAAGGTCGAGCCTGAAAGAGATCAGCTCGCGCAGATTCGGCTCCCCCGACTTCGCGCCCAGCCATTGGATGCGTTGGTAAGAATCTTCCCGCATCAACTCCAGAAGTTGATACTTCAACCTTAACTTTAGTCTTAACCGAGCTAATATCCATAAACCCTAACTTCACAGATGAGGATTTCTCGCTCTCTAAGGCTTGCGAAATGGACCCAATAGGTGAAGCGAGGATGACTAGATCCGGTTCACCTATTGGTGAGCTCTTCATCAGATCTTGGGCGAGGCCTTGGGCTCTCAAATCTGAATCAACCATCGAGACCTGAACACCTTTTTGGACTAGAGCTAGACCGATGGAGCTACCAATGAGTCCAGAGCCAACGATTCGTACGTGTGAAAGCGCCATAGCTGAGGCTACCTACTGTGCGATATCTGCGCGTAGAGCCTTGGCGCCATGAAGGTAGATATGGCTGACTTCGCTCTTTTTGAGCTGCGTTTCCACGTGGGCCATTACTCGAATCGTGCGCTCAAGGGCACCTGGTACATCTATCTCAACGGCGCAGATAAGCGGAGTGCCCTCAAAACCAAGGGAGCGAACTGCCGCAGCAGGAAAAGAGGCGGTCAAATCTGGGCTCGCCGTGAAGAGGATTGAGATGACATCGGCTGGCGTTATCCCATTACTCTTCAAAATCTCAGAGACGAGCTCCTGGGTGCCGCTCGATATAGCGTCAGCTGAATTAGCGACCACCTGAGTGGCTCCCCTGATCGCACGAACTGACATAGGCCAATGCTACCCGTAGTCCCCACAATAAGATGTTATATATAAATAGTTTTGCCGATAAAACGAAGAATCACTAGACAGCTAATCCTTTGGCTCACTCTTTCGCGTTTCAAAACCGGAATCGAGGATCTGAGATTATTTGAATCTATTTATCGACATAAAACGTGCTTTTCTATGCGTGGAAATATCGATAAAACTATTATTAACGGATCATTGGATTAAAAAAACGATAAAACTATAAAACGCTAAATTGTCATAAAGGTGATTTGTTAATTTATATCTAAAGCCTTTTGTAGGCTTACTAATTCAGCGCTATTGAGATCACGCCATCTTCCTTCGAGAGTCTCCCCCAGAGAGATAGGTCCAAACTTGGTTCGAATCAGGCGAAGGACATCTACACCGACCGCCTCCATTAGACGACGGATGATGTGGTATCGACCTTCGTGGATTGTTACTTCGATCCACTGCGGAGATAGGTGCTTAAAGGCCAAGACCCTGCCCATTCCATCTTCTAGCTCAACTCCTTTGAGAAGGACCTTATCTACTCCAGTAGGCAACTTTCCGTCGAATTCGATGATGTAGGTCTTTTCTAGGCCATAAGACGGATGTGTTGCTCTAAAGGTGAGATCGCCATCATTTGTCAGAAGAATGAGGCCTTCGGAATCCTTATCTAGGCGGCCTACATGGAATAACCGCTCAGTTCTTAGGTCGATAAAGTCAGCCAAGGAAGCTCGACCTTCAGGGTCAAACATCGTTGACAGAACACCTCTGGGTTTATGAAGTGCTAAATAAGTCTTAGACAAAGAACGCTGAATTGTCTCGCCATCAACCTTGACTTTATGCTTATCTGGGTCAAACTTTGCGCCAAGCTCTCGGATCTGTCTCCCGTCGACCGTCACTCTTCCATCCATGATGAGTTCGTCCGCGCCGCGGCGGCTGGTGATTCCAGCGTCGGCAATTATCTTGTTCAGGCGCATCTCGGCCATGAGGGCTATCCATTCTCGACAGTCAACTCCCCCGCACAGCGTGCGGGCTACGCCCTTTCAACGGGCAGGCGTAAGTGTACGGGGCTGGTTAGTCTGTAAGCGAATCGAGGATCTCATCTAAGCCATCGATATCAGGCAGATGAGGGGCTAGAGGTGGCAGATCGGTGAGGGCGTTGAGCCCCAAGCGCTCAAGGAAGTAGCTGGTGGTCTTGTACAGAATCGCACCGGTCTCGTTTTCGAGCCCGTACTCCTCAACCAGGCCACGGGTGACGAGGGTCTTCATTACAGCCTCAACATTGACGCCACGGATAGCTGAGACCCGAGCGCGCGAGATCGGCTGGCGGTAGGCAATAACCGCAAGGGTCTCGAGGGCTGCCTGAGTCAGGCGATTCTGCTGGCCATCTAGGACAAATT
>CAZHPQ010000002.1:3856-11113 GCA_964533845.1 uncultured Candidatus Planktophila sp. | reverse complement strand
AGGGTCTCGAGGGCTGCCTGAGTCAGGCGATTCTGCTGGCCATCTAGGACAAATTTCTCAACAACATCGCTACATTCAGGGTGGCTGTAGAAGCGCCAACCCCCGTTGATGGCCTTAAGGGTGAAGCCTCGGTCTTCGTAGGTAGGCGCCAGTAGTTCGAGGGCTGCCTTGATCTGGTCGACTGGCACCTGCAGAACGGAGGCGAGGGTTATCTCTGTGACCGGCTCATCTACGACCATCAGAATCGCCTCAATCTGACGACCTATCGAGCTAAGGTCATAGCTCGCAGCCGTTATCTCAGCCTCAAAAGTCTCAACCTCAGATGTAGATATCTCATTCTCCAGCATTGTCAGGCTCACCTTCTAACTTCTTCTCTGTAGTCTCATCTATCGCTTGCGGCGGAATATCGAATTCATCAGTCACAAGAACATCTCCCTCATCTGACCCAACCCAGCTAATCTGAAGCTCACCGAGGGCGATGACCTGTTCAAAGCGGAGCGCGCCCTGCCGGTATAGGTCAAGGAGAGCAAGGAAGCGGGCAACAACAACGAGCGTCGAATCTGCCCCTTGAATGAGTGATCTAAATGAGAGGGTTCGTGATCTCCGTAAAGCCTCAACCACGAGTTTAGACTCTTCGGTAACGCTAACCAGGGCGCTATGGAGGTGCTCAACGGCGACCACAGGAGGCGCTTTAGGGGTCAAAACGCGCTCAGCGATAGCTGCAAAACGTTCAGGGCCTACTCCGATGAGGACCTCAGGTAGGAGCGAGGCGAGGGCGGGGTCGAGGGCGACTACGCGAGGGAATGACTTATCAGCTGCGGCGATCGCATCTTGGAAGGAAGAAGCAATCTCCTTGAAGGCGCGGTACTGCAGGAGTCGAGCGAAGAGGATATCTCGAGCTTCCAGAAGGGCTAGATCTTCCTCATCCTCGATCTCGCCGCTAGGTAGGAGCCTGGCCGCCTTGAGATCAAGCAAGGTGGCCGCAATAACGAGGAATTCTGTGGCTTGATCAAGGCGCCAACCTTCTCCGCTCGCCTCGAGGGCACGGATAAAGGAGATGAACTCATCGGTCACCATGCTCAGGGATACCTCGGTGATATCAAGCTTATGGCGAGAAATCAGTTGGAGCAGCAGGTCGAAGGGGCCATCAAAGTTATCGAGATGAACGCTAAAGCCGCTCTCAGGGGCGATATCGCTGGCCTGCTCGGAGGTGATCTCCTCGGTACGCGCAAGCGGCTCTACGATATTTTCCACGGTCGAACACTACTTCCTTACTTGCAGTTCGCCTCTCTCTACGCGTAGAGTCGCGGCAACTGAAAAGAGGTTTCTCGCTTGAACGCTAAATCGACATTTGATGATGATGTGGCAACGACCGCCACTCTCATTGGGCGAGAGCCACAAAATTTCCCCATCCCAGCGCCCATTACTGAACATGGCAACGCCAAGGTCATCTCGATCTTCAATCAGAAGGGTGGAGTTGGTAAGACAACATCAACTATCAACTTAGGTGCAGCGCTAGCTGAACTCGGTCGTCGCGTTCTGCTCGTTGACTTCGATCCACAAGGAGGCCTCTCACTTGGCCTGGGAGTTAATGCACATAGCTTGCCACTAGAGAACACTGTCTACTTCGCTCTCATGTCCCCCGATGCAAATATCGACGAGATTGTTCTGAAGTCTTCTGTTGCAGGTCTTGATTTCCTTCCTGCAAACCGTGATCTCGGTACAGCTGAAACAACTCTCGGTGCAGAAATTGGCGGACAGCAATATCTCAAGCGCGCGCTCGCCCGTCTGCGCCCTGAATATGACGTGATTTTGATTGACTGTCAGCCAACAATGGGCCAGCTAACTATTAATGCGCTCGTTGCATCCGATGAAGTCATCGTTCCGTTGCAGTGCGAATACTTTGCGCTGCATGGCTTTATCGAGCTCAAGGGCAATATCGATAAGGTCAAGAGCTTCCTCAACCCAGAACTTAAGTTAATTGGAATCCTCGCAACTATGTACGATCGCAAGACGCTTCATAACCGTGAAGTTCTCACCGCAATTCTCGAGAAGTATCCTGAGGATGTCTTTGAAACAATTATCGCTAAGACGATTCGATTTGCCGAAACAACTGTTGCTGGTGAGCCAATCACTGCATATGCATCATCATCTGGAGGTGCGCAGTCTTACCGAAGACTCGCCCGTGAATTAATTGCCCGAGGAGGCGCACAATGACACGTAGAGCTAGCTTGCCGGGTGCTGATGAACTTTTCCGCGCCAACACTCCCGCCCTCAGCGCAGTTCGCCAAGTCGCAGAACCAGTTACTCAGGCTCCCGTGCAGAGCACACCGGCTGCAACACCGAAGACGAAGAAGGGCGTTCGCACTATTTCTCGTCGTCGCGTGACAGCGGCAGAGAAAACGCCTTCAGGTCGTGAACTGCATGAAGAGAAAATCACCGTTTATCTATCGACCGACGAACTTTTCGATCTAGACCAAGCTCGACTTATGCTGCGCGGTGACTTAGGGCTTGCAGTAGATCGCGGTCGTATTGTGCGCGAATCTATCGCCGTAATTATCGCGGATCTCGAGGCCAAGGGAGATCAAAGTATCTTGGCCCGCAGACTTCGCGGAATTTGATTTAAGCTCGAGGGTGCGCGGTGCTGTAAGCCTCGCGCACCTTATCGATTGTAATTAATGTGTATATCTGAGTTGTTGTTACCGATGAATGGCCCAAAAGTTCCTGAACTACGCGAATATCTGCACCCCCATCTAGAAGATGTGTTGCGAAAGAATGCCTCAGAACGTGTGGCGAAACTTTGCCATTCAATCCTGTCGCACTCGCTGCATCTAGAACCACTTGCCAAGCGCTCTGGCGCGATAGGCGCTTACCTCGTGAATTGAGAAAGAGTGCACCTTCACTCTTAGAGTTTTTCGAAACGAGAGCTGGCCTCACTCTTGTTAAGTAGTTATCTATTGCAGCCACAGCAAACTTTCCGAGTGGCACTAGCCTCTCTTTTGAACCCTTGCCCTTAACTTTGACGATATGCACATCTCCGTCAGTAGTTGGACTAAGAGAGAAATCAGCGACGTTCAAGCCAATAATCTCACTCACGCGTGCACCCGTTGAGTAAAGAAGTTCAAGGATTGCCTTATCTCTCAGTGAGACTGGATCACCCTCTCTATCAGCGCTCTCTATGAGACGTGTGACTTCATCAATGGTCAGCGCCTTAGGCAACTTCCGCGGCAACTTCGCAGAGGAAATCTCAGTAGTTGGATCCGTTACCCCATTTTCGAGCGCTAGATATTTATAGAAACCCTTGATGCCGGA
Source organism: uncultured Candidatus Planktophila sp. (assembly GCA_964533845.1). GTDB lineage: Bacteria > Actinomycetota > Actinomycetes > Nanopelagicales > Nanopelagicaceae > Planktophila. The sequence goes on along the minus strand of CAZHPQ010000002.1, from coordinate 7,801 downwards.
TATCGCACGGTTCACCGATGAGAGTGAAAGGTTGCCATCCTTGAGAAAGACCGCAAACTCGGTAATGTCATGTGCTGACAGCTTAAGAAAGTCTTTCTCGGTATCAGTCAGAAACTCTTCAAACTTGGCCAAATCACGCGAATACGAGGTAATTGAATTTGGTGAGAGCCCACGCTCTATGCGCAGTTGATCGAGATAACTGCTCTTGGCGTTCTCGAAATTCAATAGAACCTACTTCTGTTGAGCGATGGCGGCTTTGATTAATCCTACAAAGAGAGGGTGTGGACGCGTAGGTCTAGACCGAAGCTCTGGATGAGCCTGTGTGCCCACATAATAAGGATGAACTTCTCGCGGTAATTCAACAAATTCAACGAGGTCACGATCTGTAAACATTCCTGAAAAAAATAGCCCAGCCTTGGCAATCTGATCGCGATACTGATTATTGACTTCATATCTGTGGCGATGGCGTTCTGATATCTCAGTAGCTCCATAGACTTCCGCAACGATTGAGCCAGGCGCCAACGTGGCCTTATAGAGACCAAGGCGCATCGATCCACCCATATCTGCCCCACCAGCAACAATCTCTTTCTGGTCATCCATCGTTGCAATCACGTGAGTTCCGCTATCTGACTTAAACTCTGCTGAGTTAGCATCCTTGATACCAGCTAAATTACGCGCTGCTTCAATCACCATGCACTGCAAACCTAGGCATAGACCAAGCGTGGGAATCTTGTGTGTGCGTGCATATGTCAGCGCGCCCAACTTTCCTTCAATCCCACGAATTCCAAAACCACCTGGCACGCAGATTGCATCTACTCCTCCAAGAACCTTCGCTGCACCTTCAGGTCTTTCGCATTCATCGCTAGGTACCCAGATAAGTTCAACTTTCGCCTCATTGGCAAAGCCCCCAGCACGCAGCGCTTCAGAGACAGAAAGATACGCATCGGGAAGGTCGATGTATTTTCCAACAAGAGCAACCTTTACATGGTGCTTTGGAGAATGAACTCGCTTGAGAAGATCATCCCATTCTCCCCATTGCACTTCATGGCCTCCGAGCGCCAAACGTCGAACAATGTAGGCATCGAGTCCCTCTGCAAACAGGACTTTCGGAATGTCATAAATTGACGGGGCATCGACTGCAGCTACTACAGCTTCCACATCAACATCACACATCAAGGAGATCTTCTTCTTTATTCCTTCTGGGATTGGCCGGTCGCAACGCAGCACAACGGCATCTGGTGCAATACCAATACTGCGAAGTGCAGCAATACTGTGCTGAGTTGGCTTGGTCTTTAACTCACCAGAAGGGCCAATATATGGAACAAGTGAAATATGAAGATAGAAAACGTTATCTCTACCTACCTCTTGTCGAAGTTGACGCGCAGCCTCAAGAAAAGGCTGAGATTCAATATCTCCAACAGTTCCGCCAATTTCAGTGATGACGACATCAACATCAGGACCATCGTTGGCCAGCATTCGCTCTTTAATTTCATTGGTGATGTGAGGAATGACTTGAACCGTCTCGCCAAGATACTCACCGCGACGTTCGCGGGCGATTACTCGTGAATAAACCTGACCAGTCGTCACATTTGCTGAACCCGAGAGATTGCGATCGAGGAATCTTTCATAGTGGCCGATATCGAGATCTGTCTCGGCTCCATCATCGGTTACAAAGACTTCACCGTGCTGGAACGGGTTCATCGTGCCTGGGTCGACATTGAGATAAGGATCGAGTTTCTGCATCGTGACTCGAATGCCACGGGCTACGAGAAGGCGACCTAGAGATGAGGCGGTAAGACCTTTTCCAAGACTTGAGGCGACTCCGCCAGTTACAAAAATATGTTTGGTCACATGCGCTTGGCTCATGGAAGACCAACCTATCATCGAATCTAGGACTACCCCCGCAGGGCTAAGAGTTCGGCTGCGTGTTCTCGGGCACTCGTAGAGCCTTCAAGCCCAGCGAGCATGCGCGCAATCTCTTCAACACGTGCGTTTTCAGAGAGTCGGCTTACACCAGATGCCACGATAGTCCCGTCGCTACTTTTGCTGACGAGAAAATGTGTATCTGCCCAAGCCGCTACTTGTGGAAGATGGGTTACGACAATTACCTGAGCGTTCTGAGAGAGGGCATGCAAACGCTTTCCCACTTCAATCGCAGCCTTGCCTCCAACGCCAGCATCAACTTCATCAAAAATATATGTTCCAACAGGATGTGATTTAGCGATAACAACTTCAAGCGCCAACATAATGCGTGACATTTCACCACCGCTTGCACCTTTACCAAGTGCAATCTTTGGACCATCTATCTGCCCTTGTATCTGCATCGTGATCTCATCGCAACCAATCGAGGTGAAGTCGCTCTCCTTTAATGCTCCTGCATAATCGGGTGAAGTAACATCGACAAAAAATTGAGTATGCGGCATTGCCAGAGCTTTGATTTCACCTGTGACTTCAGCGGATAAGGTTGCTGCTGCCTTTGCGCGCGCAGATGAAAGTCCCTTGGCAGCGGCTAGCAGGTTCTTCTTTACAACAAGAAGCTCGGCTTCAAGCTCAGCGGTGCGCTCATCGCCGCCCTGCAGATCGGCGATTGCATCCTTTGCGTTCTTTGCCTTGGCTGCAAGAAGAACCAACTCTTCATCGCCATCCCCCGTTCCTGCCCAACGCTTAAGAAAAGAGTTGAGTTCAGCCTTGCGCTCTTGCAGGAGATTGAGTCGATCAGGGTCAGCTTCAAGGGATGTGGCATAAGAAGCTAAATCAGTCGATGCATCATCGAGAATATAGAGGCCCTCAGCGATTCGATCAGCAATCTCTTCCAACTTTGAATCCTTGGCCTTTGCACTTTCTAAATATCTGCGTGCAGAGTGGAGCAAGTTAAGCGCTCCACTTTCCTCGCCATCAAGGGATGAAAGCGCTCCAGAAGAGGCGATACGTAAATCTTCAACGCTAGAGAGTCGATTGATTTCATCAGCAGTGGCGGCGCATTCACCGCGCGATGCCTTCAACTTGTTCCAGGCTGTGAGAAACTCTTGAAGTTCTGCGATCTCACCATCGCGCTTGCTCGCACTTGCCTTGAGGGCGCCTAGTCGATCTTTGAGCGTTCCGTAACTTTGGAATATCTCTTGATAAGAAGCTAACTTTTCTGCCACATCAGTTCCACCAAAACGATCCAGTAGCTCTCGCTGTCTGGCTGGTTTTACTATCTGCGAATTGGCCGATTGACCATGAATTTCAATAAGTGAGCTAGTGAGCTCTGCCAGCGTTCCTGCTGGAACTGCGTTTCCGCCACAGAGAGCTTTAGATTTACCATCCGCATTAACTGTACGAGAGATGATTACTGTTCCGCCTTCAACTTCTGCGCCTACTTCTTCGAATGCGCTCTGCTCAGATTTTGGGAGTGAGAAATGGGCTGTCGCAATCAATCGATCTGCGCCATGTCGAACTAGCGCGCTATCGCTCTTTCCCCCCAGAACTAAGTTGAGTGCTGTGAGAATCATCGTCTTTCCGGCGCCGGTTTCACCGGTCAAGACATTAAGGCCACGACCTAGTTCAAGTTGAGATTGTTCGATAGCGCCTAAGTTACGAATCGAGATTTCTTCTAGATAAGAACGTTCACTCACCGCGCCAACCTTCAACGGGAAGTTTGAACTTAGCTACCAATCTATCTGTGAAGAGTGTTTTGGAAACGTGGGAGAGCTTGATGGTCTGAGACCCGCGAGTTATAAGGACTTTGTCGCCCTTTTTAAGTGGAAGTTTGCGAAGCGCATCGGCAGAGAGGAGCGCATCAGTAGATTCGATGGTGACGAGTATTTCGGACTTAGGTGAAACAACCATTGGACGAGAGAAGAGGGCATGTGCGGAAATTGGAAGGAGAACGAGCGCATCAACTTCAGGCCAGAGAACTGGGCCGCCTGCGCTAAAGGCGTATGCGGTAGAACCTGTTGGAGT
>CAZHPQ010000002.1:0-3756 GCA_964533845.1 uncultured Candidatus Planktophila sp. | reverse complement strand
GCCAGAGAACTGGGCCGCCTGCGCTAAAGGCGTATGCGGTAGAACCTGTTGGAGTTGAGCAGATTAGGCCGTCGCAACCCCAATGAGACAGCGGCCTGGAATCAATTTCGACGAAGAGTTCAACCATGGTTGTTCCATCACGTTCGACGGTTACTTCATTGAGAGCCCAACCAGCGCCGATCTCTCTTCCCTCGCGTTCAACAGCAAATCGTAAAACCATGCGGTCTTCAGTGACATAGTTGGAGTTAATGATGCAATCTGCAATTGCCGCAATCGTTGGGCGATTGACCTCTGCCATAAATCCAACATGCCCCATATTTATTCCAAGAAGAGGGACGTTGCGCGAAAGAGTTACTTCTGCAGCGCGAAGGATGGTGCCGTCTCCGCCAAGAACAATGGCAGCCTCGATTTCTGGAAGGTCTTCATGTGAAACCTTCGAAATTCCTGAAATATCTACATCTGAAATTGTGTAGAGCGAGAACCCAGCCGTGATTAGTAGCGGAGCAAGTTCACCCGCTGCAGAGATCGCTTCTTCTCGAGATGGGCTGATGATCAACGCAACACTTCTGGTGGCCATTACGCCGGCCCCATCTCTATCGCTTGATCAAGCGCCAGCTCTTCAATTTCAGGCGCTCCCCGACGTAGCCATAAGAAGTATTCAACATTTCCGGCAGGTCCTGGAAGTGGACTTGCTGCAATTCCCATCGTTCCTAGACCAACGTCGTAGGCGGATTCGGCAACATCAAGTACGGCAGAGCGTCGAAGCGCTGGATCACGAACAACTCCCCCAGCACCTAACTTTTCACGACCAACCTCAAATTGTGGCTTCACCATAAGAACAAAATCAGCTTCAGGCTTCGATACCGCAGCAAGCGCCGGAAGAACAAGAGAGAGTGAGATAAATGAGAGATCTGCAACTACTAAATCAATATCTTCTCCAACTTGTTCACCCGTCAAATGGCGAATATTTGTGCGATCTAGGATCTTCACGCGCGCATCTTGGCGTAGCTCCCATGCAAGTTGCCCATATCCAACATCAACTGCCACAACCAGAGAGGCACCTCGACGCAAAAGAACATCCGTGAAGCCACCGGTGGATGCGCCAGCATCGAGACACTTCTTGCCTTGAACAACAACTCCAGAGAAGACATCGAGGGCGCCAGCAAGTTTATGGCCACCGCGAGAAACAAAATCGTCACGCTTACCTTGGAGCGTGATTGATGTTTCGGCATCTACCTGCGTCGCGGGTTTGGTGGCCGGAATTCCAGCGACAAGTACTGAACGTGACTCAATAAGATCTGCTGCATGCTCACGCGAACGTGCCAGTTCGCGGCGTACAAGTTCAGCGTCGAGTCGAGTCTTCATCTCTTACTTACAGGTTATCGATTGACTTAAGTGACTCTTGCAACTTTTGGTGGAGCGCTTCAAAACGAGCGCTATGTTCACTCAGATCACTGGCATCGATCTCTTCAAGTTCTGCACGAACCTCTGAGACGAGGTTGTTCTCTTCTTCATTCGACATCAGGCGCCCTTCTTTACAGTCTTCTTAGCTGGCTTAGCTACCTTCTTTGCGGCAGTTTTCTTTGCGGCAGTTTTCTTAACTGGAGACTTCTTTGCACCGCTCTTCTTGAGTGCGTTGACTTCCCGTACTAAAGCATCAAACTCTTCTCGCTTAACGAAGCCCATCTTCAAGACTGCAGCTTCGACCTCTTCGCTAATCTTGGCTTTCAGAGTCTGACCACTTTCGTGCGCCCAATCATTGAGGGCCGCTGCAATCTCGGCAGGCGTGCGTTCGCCGTCAGAGAGCTTGCGCGCATAACTCTTCAGGGTAGAAAAGACCTCGTTTACCGGTGCTTTAGCCATGGCGTAAGAGTATCGACAATAGCTAGGACAGGCGCACTATCTCGCTAGCTGTAACCTGCCAACGGCTTGCAACGCCAGCAGGGCTCTGCCAGAACCTGCGATGGATCGAACCTGAGATTTCGACCCATTCATCTGGTTGTAGCGCCAGCGCGAGCTTTCGCGATTTAGCGCTCCACGCTGCGATATCAAGAGTGTCGACTCCCTGACGTTCTTCTCGCGTCACAATAAGACGGAACTCAACAACTTTATCTCCACTGGGAAGCTCTTTACTTGTCGCCACGGCTGAGACTCGTCCACGAAGCAGTACATCATTGAGTGAGTAATCCACTTCTTCATTCTCACTCTTCACCATTTGAGCGTTCTTCTTCTTAATTGTGCTCTTTACAGCTGCTGCCATCTCTACCTCCACATAAGCGCGCACACTTGGGCGCGTGTTGGCAGATAGTGGAGTACAGGTATGACGAACTAGTAAGAGAAGAGGAAGTGATGTGGATAATTGCTAAGCAGATGCGCGCTCTGCTGCATCAGTGGCTTCATCGACATCTAACTCTGCGCACTTGGAGAACCATTCTCGAGCTTCTTCATCTCTTCCCGCAGCCGACAAAGCATCAGCGTAGGCATAACGTAGTCGTAGGGCCCACTCATCAGTCTCGTTCTTGAGTTCTTTACATTGCAAGGTCACAACCGCTGCATCAAACTCACCAAGATCACGCCTGGCGCCTGATGCCACGATGCGCATCTCGATCTCTTCTGCCTTGGCTAAACGTTTGACCTCTGCAGAACCAGCTAAATTCAGGGCTTTTAGAGGGTTTCCAAGGCCACGTTCACAATCTGCCATAACTGGCCACATCGAAACATCGCCAGAGATTCGATTGGCAGCGCGCAACTCTTTTAGAGCAATCTCGTAATGTCCCGCGCGATACGCTGCATATCCTGCAGTCTCGCGAACTACTGCAAGGCGTCCTGCATGGTGCGCAGCAGCTACTGCATGTTTATGAGAAAGCTCGGGGTCAATATCCATATATAAATTCACGCAGACCATATGTCGCGCAACAACCTTGGCATTTTCTGCAGACAAACTCAGGAGCTCTGCACGCACGCTCTTTTCGAGCTCTTCGCCCGTAACATCTTCAGGGATATCTGGTTCGAAGATGCGTGGTCTAATTCGAGATTGGTCGCGTTCCTGCGGCGCAGGCCGAAACCCACGTGGATCGCTGACTTCGCGCCCTTGAGAAACTTGACGTGTAGCTCCTGCTCTATCTGAACGACCTCCGCGAGCAGGGCGATCTTCTCGTGATTGGGGACGGCTAGATGCTGGGCGACCCGAAGAGGAACGTCCTGAAGCGGGACGTGCGGAAGGGCGGGCGCTAGATGGTCGCGCTGGACGATCACTATTACGTGGACGCTCTTCCAATTACTTCTCCCGACGTTTTGATCCAAAAAAGATTCCTAAGTTTAACTTCCCAAGTCAAAAGTGATGGCAAGAGAAATAAAAAAGGGGCGCTTAAAAATAAGCGCCCCTTTTTATAAAAGAAGTCCGGCGACGTTCTACTCTCCCACAAGGTCACCCGTGCAGTACCATCGACGCTGAGAGGCTTAACTTCCGGGTTCGGAATGGGACCGGGTGTTTCCCTCTCGCTATGACCGCCGAAACGCTATTGAGATGTCAATCAAAACCTAGATCGCAATCTTTCGATTGTGATTTGGTTCCCGACCGTATCTCGGGAACCACACAGTGGACGCGTAGCAACTTTGTAGTTAAATCCTCGGCCTATTAGTAGTGGTCAGCTCCAAGTCTTGCGACTCTTCCACTTCCACCCTATCAACCCAGTAGTCTCCTGGGGGCCTTACTTGGTAAACCAATGAGAAACCTAATCTTGAAGCGAGCTTCCC
>CAZHPQ010000001.1:34769-58595 GCA_964533845.1 uncultured Candidatus Planktophila sp. | reverse complement strand
CGGGAATTCTCTTTCGAGATATCACTCCACTTCTCGCCGATAAAGAAGCTTTTGCGATAGTTACAGATTCCCTTTTGTCATGTGATCTCGCAGCAACCCATATCGCCGGCATAGAGGCTCGAGGTTTTATCCTGGCAAGTGCCATGGCTAATAAAGCAGGTGCAGGATTCGTGCCCATCAGAAAAGCCGGAAAATTGCCCCACAAAGTTTTCAGCGAGAGCTACTCACTTGAATATGGGAACGCCATTCTCGAGATTCATCAGGACGCTATGGAGAACGCTGAAAGGGTGCTTCTCGTAGATGACGTTCTGGCTACAGGTGGAACCATTCTGGCCGCGTTGGCCCTTATTAAAAAGGCCGGTGGAAAAATCTCCCACATCTGCGTCCTGCTTGAGATCAAAGGTTTAGGTGGGCGTGAGCGAATTACAGAGCGATTCCCGGAGATACATATCCACTCTTTGGTGCAAGTGTGAAACGTATTCCTCAAATCCAAGCGTTACGCGCCCTGGCTGCAGTTCTTGTAGTCATCTATCACGCAAAGGTAATCCCTGGCGGCTACATTGGCGTGGATATCTTCTATGTAATCTCAGGATTTCTGATCACAGGACTCTTACTCAGAGAACTAGATGGAACCGGATCTCTGGCTCTCAAGTCCTTCTATCTCAGACGTATTAAACGTCTCCTGCCCACATCATTCTTCGTGCTATTTGTTACGGCAATAGTTGCATGGTTGGTGTATCCGACAACGCTACGTCATGGGTTGGGTAAAGATATCGCCGCAGCGGGTGCCTACGTATCGAACTATCTCTTTGCGATTTGGCAGATGGATTATCAGAATCTCAACACGACTCCCCCAGTTGTCATTCACTATTGGTCCCTAGCCGTTGAAGAACAGTTCTATCTCTTCTGGCCTTTCATAATTTACGCTCTCTACAGATTCGGTGCACGCAAGGCAGTCTTTTTGGGCGTTGCTGGAATTACCGCATCATCATTTCTTCTAAGTCTCTATCTCACGCCACGTGAACCGATCTGGTCCTTCTACTCACTGCCAACAAGAGCATGGGAACTTGGTGTCGGGGCGCTCCTACTTTTCATACCAAAGCGGATTAGATTTTCATCAAACTATGGGTGGATCGCACTTGGACTTTTTGTTTACGGAACGCTGGCATTCACTGATAAGACGCCTTTCCCAGGAACTGCAGCGTTGGTACCTGTGATTGCAACAGCATGTGCGATAGCCTCCTTGAACAATTGGCCGCAAGCGCTGACTCGCGTGGGAAATTTGAGAGTAGTCCAGTGGCTTGGAGAAATTTCTTACCCTCTCTATCTGTGGCACTGGCCGGTCTTAGTAATCCCCTCTGTTGCATGGGGACGTTCTTTGCAACCCTATGAACTTCTCCTCTGCGTGCTTTTGACCGCACTATTGGCCGATCTGACTCATCGATTCATCGAGGACCCGATTCGTTATTCAAAACCCCAACCACGTCTGATCGTAAAATCAGGCGCCGCTGCGACAGCTGCCTCGTTGATTATGGGCGCCGCTATCTACTTCTCCTTCAATGATCGAATCACTCTTGATAACGGTCGCTCGTACTCCGTAGGTGAAATGATCAAGCGCCCCGTGATCTACGACGATAATTGCCATGTAAACAATGGCGAAACAGTGTCACCCGAGTGCACATATGGTGATGTAGGGGCTAAGAAGAAAGTAGTTCTCTTTGGAGATTCACATGCCGCCCAATGGTTCCCGGCTCTCGAACGACTTGCACAAGAGAACAATTTTGAACTTATCTCACTCACGAAATCTGCATGTCCAGGTCCTGCGGTAAGGAAGGTAGATTCAGGTGAGTACAAGAATTCTGATTGCTTTGCTTGGCGTGATAATTCACTCGCGCGGATTTCGGCACTTAAGCCATACGCAGTAATTTTCTCGGGTTTTCAGCACTTCCAAGTTCCTAAAGGATTCTCAACAAGACAAGAGTGGTGGCAGGCTGGCCAACGTCGAACACTCAACTCACTGCAAGGAAATGCAACTCATATCATTTACATCACCGATACCCCTCATCCACAACAGGATATTCCAGCTTGTTTAGCTGGCGGGGTGATTTCTGAATGCAATGACAGTAAACCATCAGAGCCGATATCTATTCCTGGCATGAAGAAGATTGACCCGACACCATGGCTCTGCACCAATGAATGCTCTGCCGTGATAAACGATCTCGTTGCGTATCGTGATGGTTCTCATATCTCTATCGCAATGAGCGAGTCTCTTGCGCCACAACTTGGTGCTGCGCTCAGACGTGCAGGCGTCTTGTAGAAAAATTGCTTGATTTCAAGGAGAGCAAAAAAACTCGAAGCATGGCAGGATTCGACTGTGGCTGAATTGGTGTATTACTGCGGAACTATGGATAGTGGTAAATCCACACTTGCTCTGCAAACTGCCCACAATCATAAGAGCCGTGGTCGTTCTGGTCTCATCTTCACGAATAAGGACCGAGCGGGCTCTGGCGTAATCAGCTCACGATTAGGTTTGCAATCAGAGGCCCTCGAAGTTGAAGTAGATTTAGATATCCATCGACTTGTTGTTGAACGCTTATCAATGGGTGAACGAATCGACTACATCATCTGTGATGAGGCCCAGTTCTATCAGCCAATACAGATTGACCAACTAGCCAAGATTGTCGATGGTCTTGGCATCGATGTCTATGCCTTCGGAATTCTTGCTGATTTTCGAACCAAACTCTTCCCAGGCTCGGCGCGATTGGTAGAGCTTGCCGATCGAGTGAACACTCTTCAGGTCGAAGCGCTCTGTTGGTGCGGTTCGCGAGCTACTCACAATGCTCGAACTGTTAACGGAGTTATGGTCACCGAGGGTGAACAGGTAGTCGTTGGAGATGTAGGTAAGAGCGACGAGATTGCCTACGAAGTACTTTGCCGTAGGCATCACATGCGACAAGTAACTGCCCGCGCTTCGCGCGCTGGACATATTTCGACAGATCCACTCCCCTTTACCGAGACCGCAACCCAATAAAGAAATAAGGAGCAACGATGACAAAGAACACCAAAGGCTATGCAGCCATGGGCGCCAAGGAAGACCTTGTTCCGTATGAATTCAATCGTCGCGAATTAGGCGCTCACGATGTAGCCCTTGATGTCCTCTATGCGGGCATCTGCCACTCCGATATCCACCAAGTGCGCGAGGAATGGGGTCCAGCTCTCTTTCCTATGGTTCCAGGCCATGAAATTGCAGGGGTCGTTTCAAAGGTAGGTAGTTCAGTAACCAAATTCAAGGTTGGCGACAAGATTGGCGTTGGCGTTTTTGTTGATTCCTGTCGCAAATGTTCATCATGCCAAAAGGGATTACAGCAATACTGTCTCGAAGGGATGACTGGAACTTATAACGGTTTAGAGAGAGATGGAGTAACACCTGCAATGGGTGGTTACTGCAACTACTTCGTTATTAATGAAGATTACGCAGTGCATATCCCTGAAGGTCTTGCTTTAGAGGGGGTTGCTCCTCTGATGTGCGCAGGTATTACTCTCTATTCACCAATCAAGCATTGGGGCGTTGGGCCAGGAAAGAAAGTTGCCGTCATGGGTCTGGGCGGATTGGGCCATATGGGAGTTAAGTTTGCAGCAGCGCTAGGCGCAGATGTAACAGTACTTTCACATTCTCCAAACAAAAAACCTGATGCTCTAGCCATGGGTGCGCATCATTTCGTTGACACCAGCTCCGAAAAATCATTTGAAGAGTGCGCTGGATCCTTTGATGTCATCCTCAATACTGTCAGCGCAGAGCTGGATATCAATAAGTACCTTAATCTACTTAAGCTCGATGGCACACTGGTCGTTATTGGCCTCCCGGGCAAGCCATATGCAGTACACGTCGGATCGCTTCTCAATGGGCGTCGCTCCATCGGTGGCTCGATGATTGGTGGAATTCCTGAGCTACAAGAGATGCTCAATTTCTGTGGTGAAAAATCTATTGTCAGCGACGTAGAAGTAATCAAAGCTGACTACATAAATAAGGCTTACGAGCGTACCGTTGCCAGCGATGTGAAATATCGCTTCGTCATCGACGCCAAAACTTTTTAAACTCGTAAGGCTAACTTAAGCCAGAAGAGCCACTATCACTGGTGCGATCACCAAAGCTGGAAGAAGATTTGCAACTGAGATTTTCTTGATATCCAGAAGTCGTAGCGCTATGCCTACCAGCATGAGACCACCAGTAATTGTCATGGCATCAATCTGCGTTTGTGTCAGTATCTGCCCAAGCAATAAACCCACAGCAGTCCAGAAGAGTTGATAGATCGCTACCGGGATGGCAGAGGCTGCAACTCCCCAACCGAGCGTTGAAGCAAAGGCCATAGCAGCGAAGAAGTCGAGGGCTGATTTCAGAATAAGTTGATCCAACCCCTGAGACATTCCATCGCTCACGCTTCCAAGGATGGCTAACGGACCGATGACAAAGAGCAGCGATGCAGAAACAAATCCTTCGACGAATGGACTTTCAGCAGATGCCTTAAATCTTTTGCGAAGGTTTTCTCCAAAAGTATCCAACCGAGTCTCGAGGGAAAGCAGAGAGCCAAGAAGTCCACCTATGAGCATGGCAGCCAAAATTACTAACAGAGATGAGCTATCTGGAAGCGCGCTATTGAAATCTTCTGACCACAGAGGCGCAAGAGCCGATGCAGCACCAAGTAGAGTGATTAGCCCCAGAATGTCGGTGATGAGAGTCTGAGATTTAGACGATAGCTTCGATCCTGCAACAACACCAAGCGCGGCGCCAATAAGAATCGCAATAACATTGAGAGCAGTGCCTGCTCCTACGAACTCCAGGCTCGACATTGTTCAACTATATCGCGTAAAGATATGTAGAATCCGTAAGTGAAGTTGAGATCTCTGTTATCGGCGCTAAAGCCGCACAAAACTGTTCCAATCACGCCTTGGCGCGCGCATACGCGTTGGGATATCTCGCCCTTGAGAGTGGTTATTCTGTTCTTTGGTTTGGCAATATTTGGATTGGGTGATTCACTCTTTATTCAAGCAGGAATCGGAAACGCACCGTGGACTGTCTTTGCCGAGGGCCTTACCTACAAAACGGGTATGAGCATCGGCTTTGCTACATTCGTCATCAGCGTCTTTGTGCTTCTCTTATGGATTCCATTAAAGGAACGCCCTGGCTTTGGGACAGTTTCGAATATCGTTCTCATCGCAACTTTCATTGAACTTGGAACACACATATTTCCAGAAGCCAATTCCTTTGCAGTTGGCATCGTCTACAACTTCATTGGGATTTCGCTCGTAGGTATTGGATCTGCGCTGTACATTACCTGCGGACTAGGACCTGGCCCGCGCGATGGCGCAATGACGGGGCTTCACTACCGAACTGGCGTGCGTGTCGGGCGGGTGAGGATGGCCATAGAGGTGACCGTCCTCGCTGTCGGCTTCCTCATGGGTGGCACAGTCGGAGTCGGAACCGCCCTCTTCGCCCTCTTTATTGGCCAATCCGTGGCTATTTCTCTTGGAATTCTCGCGCGTCTGACCCGCCAGTAATCCAGGTCTCCTCTAGATTTCTATCTACCTTCCCTCGGTCTGTGAGCCGTCACTTCACACGGGGTCGCAACCACCCCCGTTAACAAAATTAGGAAGGTCCTCATGCTCGATACGTACTTCAAAATATCCGAACGCGGCTCAACTATTGGTCGTGAAGTTAGAGGTGGCCTCGTCACCTTCTTCACTATGGCCTATATCGTCGCTCTTAACCCACTGATCATCGGTTTAGCTAAAGATGCTGATGGCAAATACATTGGCGGCGGAGATGCGCCAAATCTCGCTCTTGTAGCCGCAATGACAGCTCTCATGGCTGGTGTTCTCACCATTCTGATGGGGCTCGTCGGAAATTATCCGCTCGCACTTGCCACTGGCCTTGGTCTCAATACCTTCGTCGCAGTTGGTATTGCATCTCAAATGACATGGGCAGATGCGATGGGTCTGGTGGTAATTGAGGGAATCATTATTACCATTCTGGTTCTCACAGGCTTCCGTACTGCAGTCTTTAGAGCAGTTCCAGCTCAGCTCAAGATTGCAATCTCAGTCGGTATCGGACTCTTTATTGCATTGATTGGTCTCGTTGATGCTGGTTTCGTGCGTCGTACCGGCACTGGTCCGGTACCTGTCACTCTCGGCGACGGTGGAACTCTCGTTGGCTGGCCAGTCATTGTCTTCGCCTTCGGACTCTTCCTCACCATCGCTCTCATGGTCAAGAAGACTAAGGGCGCAATCTTGATCGGAATAGTTCTCTCAACAGTACTTGCGGTGGTTATTGAAACCACGCTCAAGATTGGTCCACTATTCAATGGCGCAACAGGAGATGTAAATCCAAAGGGTTGGAACCTCAATGTTCCAGCGGTCCCAGAAAAGGTCGTAGCAACACCTGATTTCAGCCTTCTTGGTCAATTTAATCTCTTTGGGTCTCTTGATCGAATTCCACTTATCACAGTAATCCTCCTTGTTTTCACACTCCTTCTCTCTGACTTCTTCGACACTGTTGGAACAGTCACCGCAATCGGACACGAAGCTGGATTGATCGATAAGGATGGAAACATTCCTAACAACGATCGTATTCTGCTCGTAGACTCACTTGCAGCTGTAGCAGGCGGTGCTGGAAGCATCTCCTCAAATACCAGCTACATCGAATCTGCATCAGGTGTAGGTGAAGGCGCTCGTACTGGTCTAGCCTCTATAGTTACAGGGCTCTGCTTCTTGTTAACAACATTCCTAGCTCCGCTCGTAGCTGTCATTCCTTACGAGGCAGCAACTCCGGCGCTCATCATTGTTGGTTTCTTGATGATGACCCAGATCAAAGCAATCGATTGGGAAGATTATGGAATTGCTATTCCTGCCTTCCTCACAATCATCTTGATGCCATTTACCTATAACATCTCAGTAGGTATCGGTGCAGGGTTCGTCACCCACGTAGTAATCAGATATCTCCAGGGTCGACGCAAAGAAGTACATCCTTTGCTTCTTCTCGTCGCTGGATTGTTCATGATTTACTTCTTATCATCACCAATAAACACTTGGGTTGGTTAAACTTCCAAGACTGAACAAGAAGTAAGCCCGCATCGAATGGTGCGGGCTTACTTCTTTATAAACTCCAGTCAATCGGTTCTTTACCTTGGGCTACCAGTATCTCATTGACTCGTGAGAATGGTTTTGAACCGAAAAAACCTCGATACGCGCTGAGCGGGCTAGGGTGTACCGAACTGATCTGATGGTCAAAAAAATGAGATAACTCCTGGGCGCTCTTTCCCCACAGAATTGCGATTACGCCTCGAGAACCTAACTCTTCTGCGATGAAATCAGTAATGCACTGCCAGCCTATATTTGAGTGTGCTGCAGATTGACCGATGCGTGTACTCAAGACTCGGTTCAGTAATAAGACCCCTGACCTCTGCCATGAAGAGATATCACCGTTCGACGGACAAGGTACGCCTAAATCGCTCTCAAGTTCTCTAAAGATATTGCGCAGGGACGCCGGAATCGGAGAAACATCTGCACGAACTGAAAACGCTAAACCTGTTGCGTTCCCTAAAGTCGGATAAGGATCTTGACCAAAAATTACAACCTTAACGCTCTCAACATCTACCTCTAGAGCCCTGAAGATGAGATCCCGACTCGGTGCGATTTTTTCCTCGCCGATATCGGCCAAGATCCGATCTATTTCAGGCGCCAGTGGTTCTAAAAGGCGTTGCCAACTAACGTGCACGGGCGAAGAAACGCGAACCGTCGAAGCTAACCTCCATGGGTAACTCGAAAACCGCAGACATATGCTCAGAGGTAATGACATCTTGTATAGGACCAGAAACGGCTATCTGTCCTTCTTTGAGAATAAGAGCGTGCGTCGTTCCACTTGGAATCTCTTCAATGTGATGAGTTACCAAAATTGACGCTGGAGCAGCTGGATCTGATGCAAAGATGGAGAACCTTTTGAGCAAATCTTCTCGACCACCAAGATCTAGGCCTGCAGCAGGTTCATCCAAGAGCAAGAGTTCGGGGTCAGCCATAAGGGCTCTAGAAATCTGTACTCGTTTTCGTTCGCCCTCACTGAGTGTTCCATATTCGCGCTCTGCAAGATCGCGCACACCAAAGGTTGTCAGCAGTGCGACTGCTCTTGATTCATCCCAAAGATCATATGCTTCATTCCAGCGACCAAGTACGGCGTAGGCTGCGGTCAAAACAACATCGCGAACCTTCTCTTCGTAAGGAATATCTTCTGCGACCAGAGCGCCACAAATTCCAATCCGAGTACGGAGCTCGAAGAGATCTACCCGACCCATTGTCTTGTCGAGAATAGAGACCGTTCCAGTAGTCGGAAAAGTCCTCGTAGCAAGAATCTGAATCAAAGTTGATTTTCCAGCGCCATTAGGTCCAAGAACAACCCAACGCTCACCTGCTGTTATGGAGAAGTTGAGCGGACCTAAGATGGTGCGCTGACCACGACGCACAGATACGTCGCGCAACTCCAATACAGTCTGGCCACTCATAGGGTCACAAGATATATCTTTCACAATCAAATCGAGGGAAATTATCGCCTCGGCTGAAGTGATTCGCGATAACCTCGCGTAGTGAGCGCAGATACGAGACGTTATACGGGGCTCATTCTGGTCTCTGGAATTGATAGCCCCGGAATTACTCAAGCGCTCTTTGAGACCTTAGCGCCCTTTGCGATCACCGTTCTTGATATCGAACAGGTTGTCATAAGAGAACGACTCATTCTGACAGTCCTTATAGACCTCAATCCAGATCATGCCGCAGCTATCGAAGAAGATTTAAACCTCTGCGGCGAACGTCTCAGTGTGGATATCGCAACATCTTTCCAGGAACAAGAGATGGCATCTATTGCTGCCAAATCTGGTTTGTTGCATGTTGTCGCTCTCGGTTCTCCTTTAGCGCCACAAGCCATCGCTCAGATTGCAAGCACGATTGCATCGTTATCGGGCAATATTGAGCGTATTCACCGCACTGCTAGTTACCCAGTAACTGCTCTTGAATTTATTGTCTCAGGAGCTGATCAAGGTGCACTAAGGCAGAGCCTTGCCATTGTGTCAGCAGCACAGAACATTGACATTGCTGTCTCCCCTGGCGGGCTCATGAGATGGGCGAAGAAATTGGTTGTGATGGATGTTGACTCAACGCTCATACAACAAGAAGTTATTGAACTACTTGCATCCAAAGCAGGGGCTCTGAACGAAGTTAAGGAAATTACCGATGCTGCGATGCGGGGTGAATTGGACTTCGCTCAGAGTCTCATCGCACGTGTTGGCCTACTCAAAGGGCTACCAGAAGCAGTACTCAACGATGTAAGAAACGAGATTACTCTTACCCCAGGTGCCAGAACCCTCGTGCAAACGTTAAAAAAATTGGGACATAGCGTTGCAGTAGTTTCTGGTGGGTTTACCTCGGTTATCGAACCTCTCATCAACGAACTTGGCATCACCCACTACAGGGCTAATACTCTTGAAATCAAAGATGGTTTGCTGACAGGAAATATAGTGGGCCCCATTATTGATCGTGCGGCAAAAGCAACTGCACTTCGTGACTTTGCAGAAATTGAAGGCGTTGATCTCCAGCAGACCATCGCAATCGGTGATGGTGCCAATGATCTCGACATGATTGCTATTGCAGGTCTTGGTATCGCTTTCAACGCTAAACCTGCAGTGAAAGCCGCCGCTGACAGTTCAGTGAGCGCTCCCTATCTTGATTCAGTCCTCTATCTCTTAGGAATAACCCGTGAAGAGATTGAAGAAGCTGGCGCTATTCGGAAGTAGTTCAATAAAGCCACTTAGATATCTAGAGTCGACAGGCGTGAATATCAGTAACCAGAATGCCCCGTGCGCCCAGAGCCCAGAGCTCATCCATTAGGCGATTGGTATCTTTACGTAAAACCATGGCCCGTACTGCTACCCAATCTTTCTTCTGCAGAGGCGAGATAGTTGGTGACTCTAACCCTGGTGTAATCGCACATGCCTGATCTACACCAGCAACTGGAATGTCATAATCCAACAGAACGTATTGGCGAGCTGTAACAACGCCTTGTAAGCGTCTCATGAGAATCTCGAGATCAGGATTGAGAGCCCCCCCTGCACGTTTAATCAGAACCGCTTCCGAGATCAGGATTGGATCGGCGAAGATTTCAAGGCCCGCCTGCTTCAGTGTATTTCCGGTACTTACAACATCGGCAATGAGATCAGCTACCCCAAGTCGTACGCTACTTTCAACGGCACCATCAAGGCGGACAACGGAAGCAGCTAGTGAGTTCCTCTTGAGGAAATTTTCAACAAGCCCTGGGTAAGCTGTTGCAACTCTCTTACCTGAAATATCAGCCAACTTCATGTTCTTACCTATGGGCGCTGCAAACCGGAAGGTAGAACGCCCAAAATCGAGTGAAAGAATCTCCTCTGATGTAGCGCCAGAATCAATCAGAAGATCGCGCCCGGTGATTCCAGCCTCTAACTCACCAGTACCAACATAGATTGCAATATCTCTAGGTCGAAGATAATAGAACTCAACGTTATTCTCTGGATCAATCAAAACTAAATCACGAGAATCGCTTCTCTGTCGATAACCGGCTTCCTTGAGAATTGATATTGAAGAGTCGGCAAGGGAACCCTTGTTAGGAACGGCTATCCGTAACATTTCTCAACTCCTCAAATTCTGCTGTGGCTATAGAAAACGGTAGATATCTTCGGGCTTAAGGCCCCTGGCGAGCATTAAAGTCTGTAGGTGATAAATCAACTGACTTATCTCCTCAGCTAGCGCCTCATCAGATTCATGCTCAGCGGCCAGCCATACCTCGCCCGCTTCTTCCAGAATCTTCTTTCCAATCTGATGAACTCCGGCATCAAGGGAGGCAACAGTAGAAGAACCTGCCGGGCGAGTAATCGCTTTCTCGGCTAACTCTTGCCACAATTCATCGAAGTTCTTCACAAGTGCAGTTTACTGCGCCATGGCTCGCGCGCGCAGGCTATTTACCATCTGCGCAGGATCACTGGATGAAAAGACAGCGCTCCCGGCGACAAAGGTGTCTGCCCCTGCCTTGCGAGCAATCTCGATGGTTTCAAGCGAGACTCCCCCATCCACTTGTAACCAAATATCTCGTGAACCGATCAATTTTCTCGTCTCTTCTACCTTCGCCATCATCTCAACCATAAATTTCTGTCCACCAAAACCTGGTTCGACGGTCATTATCAAGACCATATCAACCTCATCGAAATACTCCGCGTAATCTGAGATTGAAGTACCTGGTTTGAGCGCCATCGAAGCACGCGCGCCATGAGACTTTATGTTGCGCAGTGTTTGGCGAATATTCTGACAAGCTTCCACATGAATAGTGACGCTGGCGGAGCCGGCTTCCGCATACTCGATTGCAATCGCATCAACATCGGCGACCATCAGGTGAGAATCCACCGGTAGTGGGCTCGCTTTAATGATTTCACTAGCATCAGCAAAGCTCCAGGTGAGATTGGGAACGAACAAATTGTCCATGATATCTAGATGCAAAAGATCGCTGGCTGATGAAATCTTGGCAATCTCTTGCTGCAAATGTGCCTTATCTGCATTGAGGATGCTTGGGGTTATTCTGACTTCGCCCAACATAGTTAAACCCTAACTCATACTCTTGCGAAAGAGCGCTAGAAACATCGAATCTGTATTGTGAACACTTGCCCATAAAGACAGAGATGCCTCTCTGGTTGCTGAAACGAGATTATCTGGCAAGTACGGAGCTACATCAATGAGTTCTAACTCTGGATGCTTCTTGAGGATAGCCTTCACTTGAGCGCTCGTTTCTGCATAATGAGGGCTACATGTGGCATAGCCAAATACTCCCCCTGGACTCAAAACTGAAAGTGCGCCTTCTGCGAGCTCTAATTGCAACTCAGTGAGCGCCCTCAAATCTTGCAACGTGCGCCGCCATCTGACCTCGGGCCTGCGACGAAGAGCTCCTAGCCCTGTACACGGAACATCTGCCAAAACAGCATCAAACATTTCTCCGTGAACAGAGATACTCCGTCCATCACCAACCCACACTTGTGCACCCTTAACAACCTTCTTGACTAGGGCCGCTCTCGCTTCGGAAACTTCATTCGCCACAAACGCGTGTCCCGATTCTCTGGCGATGCTCGATAACAGCGCTGCCTTACCGCCAGGACCAGCACACAAATCAAGAATCCGTTCTGATTCTTGCGCTGCACGAGAAAAGATGAGAGCCACTAATTGTGAGCCTTCATCCTGAACGCCAGCTAGACGATGACGAATGAGATCAATCGATGCTGGGGGCAGATCAACTTTGGCGCCATAGGGAGAAAACTCAGTTGCTATTCCACCAAGAGCAATCAAATCTGCCTGAGTCGATAATCCAGGCCACGAGACAAGGGTCGGCTGAGCAGGCGTGTTATTTGCAATTAACTCAGCTTCAACCTTCTGCACATCCTTCAATAAATCAAAATAAGCTGAAACGATCCACTCTGGATGCGAATGAACTATTGCAAGTCTCGAGATATCGTCCCTGATCTCTTGTGCAGGCGCCATCCAATGGTTGGCATCGTGCGTACTTACCTTACGTAGAATCGCATTGACGTAAGATGCTTTTGATTCCCCGATTGCCTTTCGTGCTAGCTCTACCGTTGCTGAAACTGCAGCGTGAGTGGCAACCCGCATCTCAAAGAGCTGATGAACACCTAGGCGACAGATATCGACAATCCCTGAATCGAGTTCTGTGATTGGACGATCAAAGACTTGAGCGAGAATATAGTCGTGGCGCCCCTGCATGCGGATAGTTCCATAAAGCAGCTCTGTTGCGAAACCTCTATCGCGCGTATCAAGGTTGGAGGCCGCTAAAGCTCCTGGGAGTAATAAATTTGAGTATCCATCTCTTCGATTGACCTCTGTAAGTACATCAAAGACTAAAAGGCGAGCTGCATCTGGCTTCGGAGATTTAAAGCTATCTCGTCTGGCCTTAACCAAAGCGCTCACCAGGAACCAGACGTACTCCATTTACCCATGAATTCGCCGGCATTAAAGATTTTCCAGATGGCTGAACTTGCCCGATCTCAAGGGCAAAGGTTGATGTTCCGATATAGAGCTTCTTCTCTCTAAAGGAAATTTCCCCGGGAGAGAGCTCAAAATTAGCGACTGAGGGTGAAAAAATCTTTATTGTAGATTCTCGAAAGTGAGTCCAGGCGCCTGGATTAGATGTGAACGCTCGAATCTTCTGCGAGATAGATGCGGCCGACTGACTCCAATCGATCTTGGAATCTTCCTTTGAAATCTTCATAGCCCTGGTAGCGCCGTCTTCGCTCTGCGCTCGAGGACGAAAACCTTCTTCAATCAAAAGCAAAGTTTCGGCTATCGCTTCAACCCCTAGCTCAGCAAGTTCAAGTAGCAACTCATCACTTGTGATATCAGCATCTAAGGCAAATCTTTTCGCCACATAGATGGGACCCGTATCCATGCCTTCATCAAGTTTGAATACTGTTACGCCAGATACAGCATCGCCTGCCTCAATAGCGCGCTGCACGGGCGCGGCACCTCGCCAACGAGGCAGTAGTGAAAAGTGAAGATTGACTGACCCATAGGTAGGAGATGAGATGATCTCTTTCGGCAATATGACTCCATAACCGATTGTGAGAAGCAAATCCGAATTGATGACTGCGCGTAAGGTCTCTTCGCTCCCCTGAGGTTTTACACATGCGACCCCGTTATCTCTGGCCCACTCAGATACTTCAGACTCACGGCTCTTTTGGCCTCTACCTGCCGGTCGATCAGGTTGAGTAATTACCGAAACCAATTCGTGATGGCTCTGCATGAGAAAATCAAGCGTCGGTAGGGCTACTTTCGGAGTAGCCGCGACACATATGCGCATTTACAACCCTTGCCCGAAAGGCCCGTGCGGGGAAACCTTAATAATCGGAGTTGATCCATTACTTGAATTCAATCCGAACCAATCAGAGTCTCGAATCTCTTTCATGGCTTTCTTACGATCTTCATCACTCAAGCGATCGATAAAGAGGATTCCATTGAGATGATCTGTCTCGTGTTGCAATGCGCGGGCAAGTAGCTCAGTACCTTCCACTGTGATTGGTTCACCATGCATATTGAAACCCTTAGCGACAGCGCGAAATGCGCGAGGTGTGGGATAAACCAGTTCAGGGAAACTCAAGCAGCCCTCTTCGCCTTCTTGAATCTCTTCACTTAAATCAAGAGTTGGGTTAATCAAGTGTCCAAGAGCTTCATCCACATCCCATACAAATACCCTCAGCGGCACCCCAATCTGCGGGGCCGCAAGTCCAGCACCTGGCGCATCAAGCATTGTGTCAGTGAGATCTTTAACCAGCTTTCGCAACTCCTTATCAAAATCAACTACTTCGGATGCTGGAGTCACCAGGACTGGGTCTCCGAAGTGGCGAATCTGTTGTACTGACATAAGCCAAGTCTACCTAATCTTGCTGCGAGAAAGCACGGCTACGAAAGCGAGTAAGGATCAATCCTTAAGGTTGCGAGAGTCTTTTTGGAAACACTCCTCTTTCTCTGAAATTCATGGATAAGCGTGACGAGCGCGTCACCATCGGCGAGAGGAACCAGAAGTAAAATCCTAGATTTTCCGGAAGAAATATGAGTTGGTCCAAGGGCTCTAGTGGATACTGGTAAACGACCAGTACTTTGCGCACTCTTTAAGCCACGTAAAAGCGCTGGCGCCTCACTGGTTTCTATATCTAACAAGAGAGAGCGACTAAATGGTGGGAAACCAACTTCCTCGCGATCTCTTAACTCCTTAGCCGTGATAAGAGATGGTTTCCAAGCAGCTATCGCACCAATAACGGGATGGTTATGAGATATCACGAGAAGAAGCTCTGCCCCTGCGGAAAGGCTTCCTGCCGAGCTAAAGATCACCCCGCGTGCGCGTTCTTGAGAACGAACATCTGCTTGGGAGAATAAACGATCACATTCCAGCACAACGATGGCGCTATAACCACTCTTCGACATTGGAACCGCACCCGGAGTGGCTATGACGATTCCATTTGACGGAAGATAGGTACTAAGAATCTTTTCACCGCTGGATTCCGTCACTGCGTAACCTGGAAATGCCCTACCGATTTCGTGTGCAAAACGCTCCGAACCACGGCCCAAGAGGAAAAACTTCTGCGCCTGGCACCACGAGCAACGCCAATCTGGATAGCGCATCTGGCAGATTGAACACTCAATCGCTCGACCTGATCCACGTTGGAGAACTCGGCCTCCGCAATCACAAACCGCAACGTTTCGGCACTGAACGCAGAGGATGGATTGTGAATATCCCTTGCGGGGTGCGATAAAGAGAACCGGTCCATTTTTGAGAGATGCTCTAATAGGAGCAAAGATTCCTGCTGGAAGTAGTTCCCCTGTGGTCGGCTGAAAACTCTTTACACGGATTGAAGCTTTGACTGGTTCATACTTCATCCAACCAATTTCGATAAGCCTGGCAACTTCTACGCTTGGAGAAAAACCCATAATTGTCAGGGAGACTGATTCCATCTGACTTCTTACTGCCGCCACATCCCGTGCATTCCACCCTGGGGTTCGATTCTCATAGAAAGCTTCAGAACTTTCATCAACGATGATGATCTCGCATAAGTCGATAATCGGAGAAAATACGGCACTGCGAGTTCCAATCACAACAAGATTGCAGCTTCGCAAGGTCTTTAAGTAATTTCGATATCGCACGGGTTTTTCAAGACTGGAGTCGAGAACGGTGACATCAGGAACTAACTCTTGGAGACGTTCAATTGATCGTGAATCAGGAAGTAGGACAAGGATTGAGCCTTGCCCTCTTTTCTTTCCTACGTAATCTGCAATGAGGCGGAAGCAATCTTGGGCTGGCGGAAATTGGAGATACTTCCGTGAGCATTTCCTTGAAAGTTTCTCAACTTTCTCTTGTGTAAAGCTTTCTTTATCAACTGCGGCGCTTCGTGGAGGGATCGCAGATCTCATCACATCAAAGGGGTGTGCAGCCCATCTTCGCGAGACTTCCCTGATGAGCGCCAACGAATTTTCATTTGCAACAGGGAATGGCGAGAGCACCTTAATTATCTGTTTAAGTCCGCCTTGATTGCCAAGTGAGTGACGAGCGAGAACTATTGCCTCACATTCACGTCCACCGAAAGGAACTACTACGCGAACGCCTGTCTCTATAGAACTATCTAGATGTGCCGGTATCGCATAATCGAACTCACTATCTAGATGATAGACGCCTGAGTCGACCCAGACTTGCACAAGCCCTGTGCTCTCTGATGAGGCAGATGCACTACGGAACACCTCCGCCTTAAGCTTTAGTGGCCGCGCTACCGCCACAGTTACGGTCTCGTTCCTATTTAACAGCTGCTTGCAACTCAGCTACGCGATTTGTAACTTCCCAAGTGAAGTTAGGAAGTTCGCGCCCGAAGTGACCATAAGCAGCAGTCTGTGAGTAGATAGGTCGTTTCAGATTCAAATCACGAATAATTGCAGCAGGTCGAAGATCAAAAACGGTAGTCACGGCGCTTTGAATTTTCTGCACTGGCACAGTTTCAGTTCCAAAGGTTTCGACAAAGACTCCTACCGGTTGCGCTTTTCCAATTGCGTACGCCACCTGAACTTCGCAACGGCGCGCCAATCCAGCGGCCACCACATTCTTGGCAACCCAACGCATCGCGTAAGCGGCAGAGCGATCAACCTTCGATGGATCCTTGCCAGAGAAGGCGCCGCCACCATGTCGGGCCATTCCTCCGTATGTATCTACAATAATTTTTCTACCGGTAAGGCCGGCATCTCCCATAGGTCCACCGATTACAAAGCGCCCAGTTGGATTGATTAATATCCGCAAGTCTTTACGCGGCAGATCAATCTTGGCAAGAATTGGATCAATCACTTGCGAGATTATTTCTGGGGTTAACTGTTTTACGACATCAACGTCTTCGGAGTGCTGACTAGAGATAACAACGGTATCTAAGGCAACGGCTTTATCGCCGTCATACTCAATGGTGACTTGAGTCTTTCCATCTGGGCGCAGGTAAGGAAGTGCGCCAGATTTACGGACCTTTGATAACTGCTGCGCCAATTCGTGTGCAAGCCAAATCGGAAGTGGCATCAGCTCTTTGGTGTCATCACAGGCGTAACCGAACATCAGGCCTTGGTCACCGGCACCTTGAAGGTCTAGCGGATCTGCAGCCGCCGAAACTCGATGTTCGAATGCATCATCGACGCCCTGGGCAATATCCGGCGATTGCTGGCCAATAGAGATTGAAACTCCACAACTATTACCGTCAAAACCCTTAACAGAGGAGTCATAGCCGATGCCAATTACTGTGTCACGCACGATTCCCATGACATCTGCATAACCGTTTGTTGTTACCTCACCGGCGACATGAACCTGCCCCGTGGTGATCAGTGTTTCTACTGCAACTCGGCTAGTTGGATCCTGAGCGAGGAGAGAATCCAGAATTGCATCGGAGATTTGGTCTGCAATCTTATCTGGGTGTCCTTCGGTGACGGACTCGGATGTGAAGAGGCGCTTTGACATTGTCCTAACCTAACTTATGAAGTGCTTCTGTGAGTAACTGATGGGCTAGCGTGTCTTTGGTGGTCTCTGCCACTTCAACAATTTTGCCTTCCCTAGTAATGATTTGACCATGCGTTGTCTCGCTATTGAAGATATCTCCCCCAGAAACATCGTTGAGATAGAGGATATCTGCGCTTTTGCGGACCATCTTCTCCTTCGCCCCTTCTGTGTCAAGGCTAGTTTCGGCCGCAAAGGCGATTATCACCTGGTGATCTTTAGCGGAGGCAATCGATGCAAGTAGATCAGGATTTTCAGTCAACTCAATTGAAGTAAAGTCCTTCTTCTTAATCTTGCCATGTGCATTCTGCAGAGGGCGTGCATCTGCAACCGCTGCCGACATCACCAGTACTTCAGTTTTCGAAAACTCAACTTTAAGTGCATCATGCATCTGCTCAGCCGTTTCAACTTTAATGGTTTCAACTCCGGGAATATCAGGAATGCTCACATTTGCAGAAATAAGGGTTACCTCAGCGCCCCGCGCAAGAGCTGCGCGAGCTACTGCATAGCCTTGCTTTCCTGATGAGCGATTACCAATAAAACGAACCGGATCGATTGGCTCTCGGGTACCACCTGCTGTGATCAAAACTCTGCGACCCTTGAAGTCTTCTTTCTCATCAACTAACCCTTTAAATGCAGCGATGATATTTGGGGTACTTGGAAAACGTCCTTGCCCGATATCGCCCGATGTGAGAGCGCCAACCTCGGGTTCGAGAACGACGTAACCTCGAGATCTGAGCGTTTCAACATTTGCGAGCGTCGCCGGGTTATTCCACATCTGAGGATGCATCGCTGGAACGATGAGAGTAGGCACCTTCGCTGCAAGGACTACATTGGTGAGTAGGTCATCTGCCCTACCAGCCGCAATACGCGCGATCAAATCTGCTGTAGCTGGGGCGATGATGAGAAAGTTAGCTTCTTTAGCTAGTGAAACATGGCGAACTTCCTCGACTGATTGAAATACTTCTGTTGTCACACGTCTACCTGAAAGTGCTTCCCAGGTAGCCGCACCGACGAAATTCAAACTCGAAGGTGTAGGGACTACCGTAACTTTGAAACCAAGATCGAGTAAGCGACGCAATAAATCACATGATTTATATGCTGCGATTCCGCCACCGACACCAAGAACTATCTCGCGTCCCAAGCCCTGCATGGCTAAATTAGAAAAGTAAGTTAAGCGGTCGGTTCGAGATTTTCGATGGTGAGCAGACCCTCATTGATCTCACGAAGTGCGATTGAAAGTGGCTTCTCATGAACGTGTGTGTCAACAAGAGGTCCTACGTACTCGAGAAGACCCTCGCCAAGCTGTGAGTAGTAAGCGTTAATCTGACGGGCACGCTTTGCTGCGTAAAGAACGAGGCTGTACTTAGATCCTGCCTTATCGAGAAGTTCATCGATTGGTGGGTTCGTGATTCCGTCCATGTGTACGCTCATCTTAAAAACTCCATCAAAGGTCATTGGGTAAAACCCAGGGTGTTATGCGGTGCCCCATTCTATCAGGGTTGCTGCCACCTGCTCGACGCGTTGATTTACGAGTACTTTATCGAAGAATGAGGCCGCCGCCATCTCTTCTTGGGCTAGCGCCAATCTCGCTGCTCTGCGCTCAGGACTATCTGTGCCGCGACCTTCAAGGCGCGAGACCAACTCTTCCCAGGTGGGAGGTTCGAGAAAAACCAGTAAAGCATCAGGCATCTTCTTTTTTACTTGTTTAGCTCCAGATATCTCAATCTCTAAAAGAACGCTCTTACCCGATCGAAGTGCATCTTCGACCGCTTTCTTCGGTGTGCCGTACCGATTTCCAGCAAAGGCAGCCCACTCTAAGAACTCGTCGTTCTTTATTGCCAGATCAAACTCCTCATCCGACAGAAAGTGGTAATCAACGCCCTCACGTTCGTTGAAACGAGGTGATCGAGTCGTAGCCGATACTGAAACATGGAATGGTGAAGAGACTCTTAATTCGTGAGCAACGGTGCTCTTGCCAACTCCTCCAGGGCCTGAAAGAACTACAAGCTTTCCTCGTTTAAGCGACGCAGGTGCAAGGAACTCGTCGGAAAGTGCCTTCGCTTGACGAGCCCCTAAGCCTTGTACTCGTCGAGTTAAGGAAATTTCCAACTTTTCAAGAAGAGCTTTAGCTCTAATCTTGCCAACACCTGCGAACGATTCAACCAATTCCAAAACTCGCATCTTTGCCACTGCCTCATCGCTCTTAGCTAATTCAAGGACATCTTGAATTGAGAGCTCCCCAGTCTTTACGCGAGCTTTTACTGCAGCACGAACCAGTCGAGATTGCTTCGCCTTTGCCAGAGCACGTGCACGTTCTTCTGGAGATAGTTGAGGAGGTGCGCCCATGAGCTAAATCTAGTTCAGAATTTCATCAGCGATGGAACGAGCCTTTGCGCTCATCTCATCGGCGCCTCTTTGCCACGCCTGTGTAATGGGACGACCTATGACCACGAGCGATGCTCCAGCCTTAATTGCATCTCGTGGCGTCATTGTTCTCTTCTGATCATCACTACCCACCTCGGATAGGGGTCTGACTCCAGGTGTAATTATCAAAGTCTCATCGCCGACCACTGCCCGAATCGCACTGATCTCAAGCGGTGAACAGACAATCGACTTGGCGCCAGCATCGACTGACATCTTTGCTAAAGCAACTGCGCTTTCCAGCGCCGGATTAGCAAAACCAATTTGAAATAGATCTTCTTCCGAGAGCGAAGTCAATATCGTTACAGCAGTCACCTTTGATGCTGGAAGTGCATCGACTGCAGCCTTCACCATCGCGCTACCCCCAGAGGCGTGGACGGTGAGAAACGTAGGCGCAAGATCTGCAATAGCTCGCGCTGCACCAGCGACCGTGTGAGGAATATCGTGGAGTTTGAGGTCAAGAAAAATATCTGCATCTGTTTCATTCTTGACCGCCAAAACCCCCTGGTGACCAAAGGTAAGGAAGAACTCAAGTCCAAGTTTGTAGACACTGACAGAATCTTGGGTTGCACTCACCCAACGCTTTGCGACATCTAGTTCCGGGGTATCAACTGCTAAAACAATGGGGGCCTTCATGCGCCTTCCTCTCGATGAGCATAGCCAACGGCTTGCGACATAGTCGCAAATCCACGTGCTGCGAGTAATGCCTGGAGTTCATCTCGAATCTGAATCAATGCGGTTGGATTTCCAAAGCTGGCTGTACCAACTGAAACACCTGATGCTCCAGCCAGAATTAGTTCCAGCGCATCTCGCCCGCTAGATACTCCACCCATTCCTAATATGGGCACTTGCGGAAGCGCTGCATGCACTTGATAAATAGCGCGTACGGCCACTGGTTTGATCGCTGGCCCAGAAAGTCCGCCCGTCTTCCCACCCAAATGAGGACGCATTGAATCAAGATTTATCACCATGCCAAGAACGGTATTGATCAGCGCCAGCGCATCAGCTCCAGCGTCAACAACGCCTTTGGCAATGGCTGGCAAGTCAGTCACATCCGGAGATAACTTTGCGATGATAGGTAGCTCGCCGCCGATAGTTTTACGAACTCCATCAATTACTCGGCGGGAAGCATCTGGGTCACACGCAAAAACGAGGCCACGATTTTCAACATTTGGGCAACTGATGTTGACCTCCACAGCGCTGATGCCTGAAACGGATCTCAATTTTCTTGCCAGCGTTGAATACTCTTCAATAGTTTCACCAGCTATAGAAACGATTACGCGCGCTTTCTGCTCAAGCAGCCATGGCACATCATTTGCCAAGAAAGCATCTATCCCGGGGCCTTGCAGCCCAATGGAGTTGAGCATTCCTGAAGGTGTCTCCGCCATACGAGGTGTTGGTCGACCATGGCGTGGCTTGGTCATAACAGACTTGGTTACGACAGCACCAATATCTTTCAAAGGAAAAAATTGAGCAAGTTCTTTTCCACTACTCGCACAGCCACTTGCAGTAAAAATTGGTGAGGGAAACCAGGCGTTGCCTAGAGTTGTAGACATGTCTACTGGCATCGTCATAGCGAATCCGGAACCTTTCCTACCAGGTCCCAGCGGACATTTGATCCATCCATAACAGGCCCATCAATGCATGAGCGCAACATGGATGTAGTTCCATCGGCGTTTGTCACAGGTAGTACGCAGGTCATACAGATACCTATGCCGCAGGCCATGGACTCTTCCACTGCGCATTGATGAATGACATCAGTTTCTGAAACCAGCTCTGTTATCGCCTGCAACATGCCCATGGGACCGCATGAATAGATAACATCAATCGCTCGGTTCTCGATGATTTCAAGCAGTGATTGCGTGACTCGTCCGGTCTCCCCCATGGAACCATCTTCGGTATAGATCTTGAGAGAATTGACAGATCTTTTACCCTCCATAGGTGCGTAAATTTTTGAACCAACGCTTGCCCCTAGCAACATATCTACTTTGCACCCACGAGATTTAAGCAGATCTGCCAGACCAAAGAGAGGAGCAGACCCGTATCCTCCACCGATCAGTAACGCATTAATCGGCTGGGTTGGGATTCCAAAAGCTGTGCCCAGTGGAGCAACGATATCTAGCTCGCTGCCTTCGCTCTGAGAACAGAGCCACCTGGACCCGGAACCATGTGGAGCCACAATCAGCTCCATCGTTCCTCCGTATTGCGAATTATCAGATGTCCGCGAAATTGCAAAGGCGCGACGGAGAATCATCTTTGAAGTTTCTCCACCTACAGAGATGGCTACAAAGTTTCCTGGTCTGCAGCTTTTAACGATATCTCCTACATTAAGAAGGATCTGATGATAAGCACCCACTCGTTTATTGGAAACTACCGTAACTGTCTGCTGAACAGCGCTCCTATTAATTGATGACATCAGCGTGCAAGCCACTCTTGGATTGGGGCAACTGATAGCTCGTTTGCTTGAAGCGACTTAATTCCTTCTACTGCTGCGCTAAAACCAGCGGTAGTCGTGATAATTGGTATTGATCGTTGTACGGAGGCGGTTCGAATAGCCCAGCCATCCGCACGCGTACCACGCCCAACTGGAGTATTAATTACCAAGTTGATTGCACCTGCGTTGAGCATTTCGACAATTGTTTTTTCGCCCATAGGTCCAGTTCCTTGAGAGTTCTTTCGAACAGGTACAGTGTTGATACCGTGTTGACGCAAAAATGAAGATGTTCCATCTGTTGCAATCAGATGGAATCCCAGTTGAGCCAAAGCCTTCGCTGGAGCGATGCCGGAATTCTTATCTTTATCAGCGAGTGAGATAAAGACAGTCCCTGACTTAGGCAACGGTCCAAAGGAACTTATCTGCGACTTCGCATAGGCAGCGCCAAATGAGGAGGCTATACCCATTACTTCACCGGTAGAACGCATCTCTGGTCCTAGGACTGCATCCACTCCACGACCGTCCACGCGACGGAAGCGATTCCATGGGAGTACCGCTTCTTTGACACTAATTCCCTGTGCAATTGCATCTCCTTGTGCAGGTAACAGGCCTTCTTCACGCAGGGATGCAATTGAACTTCCAAGTGCGATACGCGCCGCCGCTTTAGCAAGAGGAACGCCGGTTGCCTTACTTACGAAAGGAACAGTTCGTGATGCGCGCGGGTTCGCTTCTAGAACGTAGAGAACGGAATCGGCCATCGCAAACTGAATATTGATAAGTCCTGAAACACCCACTCCCTGAGCAATCTTCAGTGTTGCTTCACGGATCCTTTTTCGCTGATCTTCGTTAATTGTCATCGCGGGTAGCACACAGGCGCTATCCCCGGAGTGAATGCCCGCCTCTTCAATATGCTCCATGATCCCGCCCAAAAAGAGCTCTACTCCGTCATACAGGGCATCGACATCGAGTTCGATGGCGCTATCGAGAAATCTATCTACCAACACTGGGTGATCTGGAGTGATATCTGTAGCTCTCGAGATGAAGCCAGATAAAGCGGCATCGTCATAGACAATCTCCATGCCACGACCCCCAAGAACAAAGCTTGGACGCACTAATACTGGATACCCAATGCGTGCAGCTATCTCAAGAGCCTCGAGTTGAGATGAGGCCATTCCGAACTCGGGCGCCGTCAATTCTTGATCTGCAAGCACTTGTCCGAAGGCGCCACGCTCTTCTGCAAGATTTATCGCATCCGGACTTGTACCAAGAATTGTTACGCCGGCGGCTTTGAGACCGGCCGCTAGTCCAAGCGGAGTCTGACCACCAAGTTGGG
>CAZHPQ010000001.1:24863-34669 GCA_964533845.1 uncultured Candidatus Planktophila sp. | reverse complement strand
CCGGCGGCTTTGAGACCGGCCGCTAGTCCAAGCGGAGTCTGACCACCAAGTTGGGTGATGACACCAAGAACGGGACCCGCTTGAGTTTCTGCATAAACAACTTCAAGAACATCTTCCAGAGTGAGCGGTTCAAAGTAGAGACGGTCGCTCGTGTCATAGTCGGTCGAAACAGTCTCGGGGTTGCAGTTAATCATGATTGTTTCAAATCCTGCTGCCCTCAATGTAAACGAGGCATGTACGCACGAATAATCAAATTCAATTCCCTGGCCGATTCGATTGGGACCACTACCAAGAATGATTACAGCCGGTTTTGTTCTACTGCGCACTTCGCTCTCTTCCTCATAGCTTGAGTAGTGATACGGAGTAAACGCTTCAAACTCAGCTGCACAGGTATCAACCGTCTTGTAGACAGGTCTGATTGTTAAATGGTGACGAAGTTTGCGAATGTCGTCCTCGGTAGATGCGCGTAAGACCGCAATCTGCTGGTCAGAGAAGCCATGTTCTTTGGCTACCTTGAGTGTTGTGGCATCTAGTTCAACTGCGTCGCGGATGTCACGAGCTTGATCGTTAATCATCTCAATTTGATTGAGGAACCAGCGATCAATCTTGGTAGCGGAATACACTTCCTCAATATTTGCACCAGCCCACATCGCCTTCTGTACCTGCTGGAGACGATACTCAGTCGGCATCTTCATTGACTCCAAGAGCATTTCTCGTTCTTGGCTAGTAATAGCTGATGGGAAGGTAAAGATTGCCTCCTTGCGCTCTAGTGAGCGAAGCGCCTTCATGAGCGCCTCCGAAAATGATCTTCCTATTGCCATCGCTTCACCGACAGATTTCATCGTTGTCGTAAGTCGTGGGTCGGCATCTTGGAACTTCTCAAAAGCGAAACGAGGAACCTTGACGACTATGTAATCCAATGTCGGCTCAAAGGAGGCCGGGGTTACCTGAGTGATGTCGTTCTTAATCTCATCAAGTGTGTAACCAATGGCCAGCTTGGTGGCAATCTTGGCGATGGGAAAACCAGTTGCTTTTGACGCTAACGCCGAAGAGCGAGAAACTCGAGGGTTCATCTCGATCACAATAATGCGACCATTTTCCGGATTGACCGCGAACTGAATGTTGCATCCTCCGGTATCTACGCCAACTTCGCGAATAATGGAGATAGATAGATCCCTGAGCTTTTGATATTCAACATCCGTCAAAGTCAGCGCTGGCGCAACAGTGATGGAATCGCCGGTGTGGACACCCATGGGATCAATATTTTCAATACCGCAAACAATCACTACGTTATCTGACTTATCGCGCATTACTTCAAGTTCGTACTCTTTCCAACCGATGATTGACTCTTCAATCAATACCTCGGATGTTGGACTATGGCGTAAACCTGCACCAGCAATCTGCCTAAGAGTTTCTTCATCAAAGGCTATTCCAGAACCTAATCCGCCCATAGTGAAAGAAGGGCGAATTACGACTGGATAATTCAATTGCGCTGCAGCGGCAAAAACTTCTTCCATGGTGTGGCAGATTATGGAGCGCGCGGATTCACCACCAACTTTCTCGACAATATTCCGGAAAAGCTCTCGATTCTCACCACGTTCGATCGCGTCAACATCTGCCCCAATAAGCTTGACGTTGTAACGATCGAGAGTACCCGCCTTGAATAGTCCAATCGCCGCATTAAGGGCAGTCTGCCCACCAAGCGTTGCCAGGACTGCATCTGGACGTTCCTTCGCAATAATCTTTTCAATAAATTCAGGAGTAATCGGCTCAATATAAGTAGCATCAGCAAACTCCGGGTCAGTCATGATCGTTGCCGGATTAGAATTAACCAGGATTACTCGAATGCCTTCAGCGCGCAAAACTCGACAAGCTTGAGTACCCGAATAATCGAACTCACAGGCTTGGCCGATAACAATCGGGCCCGAACCAATAACTAGAACGCTCTTTATCGATGCATCGCGCGCCATTAGTGAGTAGCCACCTTTCTAGGGTATTTCTCCATCACTTGCACGAAACGGTCAAAGAGGTAAGCCGCATCGTGAGGACCGGCAGCGGCCTCAGGGTGATACTGAACGCTAAATGCACCACGCTCTGAAAGTTCCAAGCCTTCAACGACATCATCGTTAAGACATACATGAGTAACTTGTCCGGGACCAAAGACCGTTGTGAAACCGCCCTCGGTTGGAGCTTTGAGAGCAAAACCATGATTATGCGCTGTGATTTCAACTTTACCTGTTCGTTTATCCATAACAGGTTGATTGATACCACGGTGTCCAAATTGCAATTTAAAGGTCTCAAATCCAAGTGCTCGACCGAGAATCTGATGGCCAAAACAGATACCGAAAATAGGTATCTCAGCGCTCAGGATTTCGCGTACCAAATCAATTGTTGCTGTCATTGTGGCTGGATCACCAGGCCCATTGGAGAGAAAGACTCCATCTGGCGATATTGCCTGAATATCTTCAAAAGTTGAATCAAACGGCATCACATGCACCTCGATCCCACGTTCGGCCATCGCTCGTGGTGTAGCTCCCTTAATTCCAAGATCGATAGCCGCGACAGTAAATCGCTTCTGCCCAATTGCCGGTACAACATAGGTTGCATCAGTTGAAACGTCAGCACAGAGATATGCACCGGCCATGGCCTGCTGTTTACGAACCTCAATGACCATCTCTTCGCGAGTGAGATCCTGGCCCGAGAAGATACCCACTCTCATGGCGCCGCGATCACGTAGGTGACGCGTAATCGCTCGAGTATCAACGCCTTGAATACCGACGACTCCTTGATCTATCAACTCTGCTTCTAGATCGTTCTCACTTCGCCAATTGCTGGTGAGTGTGGAGGGATTTCGCACAACAAAACCTGCAACCCAATACTTTTTAGACTCATTATCGAAGGCATTCACACCCGTATTGCCAATATGTGGAGCTGTCATCACTACTACTTGTTTGTGATACGAAGGATCCGTCAATGTCTCCTGGTAACCGGTCATTCCGGTTTGGAATACGGCTTCTCCGAAGGTTTTACCCAAGCTAGCCCAAGATTTACCTTCAAAGATGCGACCGTCATCGAGTACTAAGAACGCTTTAACCATTATGCGCCCACCTTATGTGTGAGACGCCCCTTAAAGAAGGTGGCTTGCACAACCCCAGGGATCTCCATGCCATGGAAGGGAGTATTGCGGCTTCGTGAAGCCAGGCGGTCGCGATCCACGCGCCATAGTTGGGTCGGATTTATCACAGTGATATGGGCCAGAGCTCCTGCCGCTAGTTCCTGCCCGTGGGTCTCGTATCGACCGATGCGAGCTGGGGCAAAGCTCATTCGATCTGCAACCTGACTCCAGTTCATCAATCCGGTCTGCACCATTGTCGCGTTGATAATCGGCAACGCAGTTTCAAGTCCCAGCATTCCAAATGATGCCTCTTGCCATTCACACTCTTTGGTCTCAGCAGCATGGGGCGCATGGTCTGTTGCGACGATATCGATGATTCCCTCCGCAAGAGCTTCACGAAGAGCCATTACATCGCTCTCAGTTCGCAGTGGAGGGTTCACTTTATAGATCGGATCATAACTACGCGCAAGTTCATCTGTGAGCAGTAAGTGATGAGGAGTAACTTCAGCCGTGACGTTAATACCACGAGATTTCGCCCAGCGGATGATCTCTACTCCACCTCGTGTTGTGATGTGGCAGATATGAAGTCGTGCTTGAACGTGATCTGCTAGCAAGACATCGCGCGCGATGATTGACTCTTCTGCGATTGCTGGCCAGCCTTTAAGTCCAAGTTGTGAAGATACAAACCCCTCATTCATCTGACTAGCTTGGGTGAGTCGCGGCTCTTGAGCGTGCTGAGCGATTACACCATCAAACTTTTTTACATACTCAAGAGCTCGACGCATCACCAGTGGATCAAAGACGCAGTTTCCATCATCGCTAAAGACTCGAACACGGGCCGCTGAATCTGCCATGGCGCCAATTTCGGAGAGATGCTCTCCCTGAATACCTTGGGTTACTGCACCAATTGGGAATACATCCACAAGCCCTGCGCTTTGGCCAAGTCTAAAGACTTGTTCAACTACTCCAGCTGTATCAGCGACCGGAGATGTGTTCGCCATTGCACTTACCGCAGTAAATCCGCCGCGTGCTGCAGCCTGTGAACCTGACAGAACAGTCTCAGCATCTTCCTTGCCCGGCTCACGTAGATGGGTGTGTAGGTCAACAAGTCCTGGAAGGGCGATGCTCCCCGTGAAATCGTACTCAGTTGCACCATCGCCCTTAAGATTTATGCCGATCGCTGTGATTAACTCGTTCTCAATTGCGATATCTGAGAGAACGCCATTGACCTCAACGTTCTTAATGAGAGATTTCGAAGTCATGCAATTACCCCTTCACCTTCTGGAGAGCCAGCCAAGAGCAGATAGAGAATTGCCATACGCACGCTGACACCATTTGTGACCTGTTCGACAATTACTGACCGTGCGCTATCGGCGCTATCAGCAGTGATCTCCAGTCCTCGATTCATTGGTCCTGGGTGCATCACAATCGCCGTTGGTTTCATTCGGCGTAATCGATCTGAGTTAAGCCCGAAGTAACGCGAGTATTCGCGAGCGTTGGGAAAGAACATCTCTGACATACGTTCCATTTGAATACGGAGCATCATCACCGCATCAACGCTCTCAATCACTGCATCGAAGTCATAAGAGACCGTGACTGGCCATGCTTCGATTCCTACTGGAAGCAGAGTTGGCGGTGCAACCAAGGTAACTTTCGCGCCGAGTTTGGTAAGAAGTAAAACATTCGAACGAGCAACGCGAGAATGCAGCACATCTCCAACAATCGCGATGTGAAGCCCCGATAAATCTTCTCCACCGCGGCCTAAATGGCGTCGAATAGTGAAGGCATCAAGGAGGGCCTGGCTCGGATGTTCATGAGTTCCATCTCCTGCATTAATAACTGAACCAGACATCCATTGGTTATCCGCTAGACGCGCTGCAGCACCTGATGCGCTGTGTCTAATAATGACTGCATCTGCCCCCATCGCTTGAAGAGTCTGAGCAGTGTCCTTAAGAGACTCCCCTTTGCTAACGCTAGATCCTTTAGCAGAGAAGTTGATGACATCGGCAGACAAACGCTTTGCTGCAGCTTCAAATGAAATTCGTGTACGTGTTGAATCCTCGGCAAAGAGATTGACAATAGTTCTACCTCGCAAGGTAGGAAGTTTCTTCATTGGACCGTCAGAGGCTCTCGCCAACTCTTCCGCGGTGTTGAGTATGGATACTGCCTGCATTTTTGAAAGATCAGCAATTGATAGGAGATGCTTCATTGCTTCTCGCCATCCTCGATTGAGACCAAATCAATTCCGTCGAGTTCCGTAAACTGCACTCGAACCACCTGGTTCTGCGCAGTGGGCAGATTCTTTCCCACGTAATCTGCGCGAATTGGAAGCTCGCGGTGACCTCTATCTACGAGAACTGCCAACTGGACTGTTCGAGGACGACCAATTTCTCCAAGCGCATCCAAGGCTGCTCGAATAGTTCTACCCGAGAAGAGAACATCATCAACTAATACAACGTTTCGACCTTCAACACCGAGCGACGGAATAACCGTAGGCATGAGAGCCCGCGGCGGTCTTAGTCGCAGATCATCTCTATGAAGTGTGATGTCGAGAGTTCCATGTTCGACGGGGCGACCTTCAATCGACTCAATAGCAGAAGCTATTCGGGCAGCAAGATGTGCGCCCCGAGTCGGGATTCCCAAGACTGTGATTGATTCTGAACCAGAGTTTCGTTCGAGAATCTCATGCGAAATGCGGGTGATAGCGCGGGCCATATCTGGCGCAGGCAGGGCAAGGCTCATCTGTAAATCTCCTTCCCCGCCTCGCAGGACGGGTCGTTAAAGGATGTAGGTCAAGAGTACCACTTGAGTTCTATCGCCTGTGGATTGAAATAGAACTCTTCATTAGCCGTCACCCTAGATTCCAGAGATGGATACTGAAGTTACCGATAAGTCCGTAGCGCACCGCCTGCGCTCAATCCGACGAGCGCAATCTCTCTCCCTGAATGATGTTGAGGCCGCAAGTCGTGGCGCAATCAAGGCGGTCGCTCTAGGTTCCTATGAGCGCGGCTCCCGATCCCTCAGCGTGAAGAGAGCAATTCAAATCGCCCAGTTTTATGGAGTACCCGTTTCAGTTCTCTTCGGTGGCTCTTTGAGAGCGGAAGAAGTGAAGGCGCAGAGAACCATCATCGACGCACGGCGACTTAGATCAATGCTTGAGATCGGCAGTCAGATTGATCAAATAATAATCACAATACTCCTTAGGTACGTTTCACATATCCAAAGCTCGAGGCAGGATTGGAATGGCGAGGTAATTTCACTCCGTGAGCGTGATACCGAATACATAGCAATCTGCATCGGCTATTCACCAGAGTCGCTAGTACAGTGGCTTGATGGGAAAAACTTACTTCTTACTTTCAAAAACTAGCGGGCAATACTCTCTTTGATCTGAGAAATCTTGCCTAAAACCCCGTGTATGTACCCAGCAGACTCATCTGTCGAAAGCTCCTTAGCAAGGTTGAGAGCCTCATCAATGGCAATACCTTCAGCAAGCTCAGGAGTCCAGACAATTTCGTAAATCCCGAGGCGAAGAATATTTCTATCTACTGCTGGCAAGCGATCCATATCCCATCCCTGGGCATACGTAGTGATGAGCTCATCAATCTTTCTCTTATTCGAAGTGATACCAGCTATCAACTCGCGCGTGAACTCTCGTATCGGTCTAGCATCGGGGCCCTCTTCTTCTACATCTCGAGTAGAGAGAAGATCTGCTGCTGAAGCCCCACGAATGTCGGCTTCATAGAGGAGATCGAGGGTCTGCTTACGTGCCTTACTGCGTGCTGACACTAGTTTGCGCGGCCCTGATAAGAACCATCTCGAGTGTCGACGAGTACAACCTCATCTTGCTTGATGAAGAGCGGGACTTGAATCTGTATTCCAGTTTCAACTGTTGCAGGCTTCGTTCCTCCAGATGAACGATCACCCTGCAGACCTGGCTCCGTATAGGTAATCTTCAAGGGAACTGATGCAGGTAGTTCGATATACAAAGGGTTGCCCTCATGGATTGCAACTATCGCCTCGGTATTTTCTAGCATGTAATTGACTGCATCGCCAACGGTGTCGGCAGAGATATTCATCTGATCGAAGTTGACGTTGTCCATAAAGACAAAATCATCACCCTCCTTATAAAGGAAGTTCATTTCACGCTTTTCGAGGATGGCTACATCTACTTTGACTCCAGCGTTGAAGGTTTTATCAACAACTTTGCCGGTCATAACCTGCTTCAACTTGGTGCGAACGAAAGCTGGACCTTTACCTGGCTTCACATGCTGAAACTCAACGACAGTCCAAAGTTGGCCGTCAATATCGAGGGTCATACCATTCTTGAGATCATTAGTTGTTGCCACGATAACTCCAGTCCTGCATTCTTTGAATTAAATATATTGCGCGAGTTTAGCGCATAACAATTGCTCTCGGAAAATCAGGAAACAAGCGCTTTGAGCGCAATAAGTGCCAGCACGTAAGAATTTGGACCGAATCCGCCAATAGTTCCATTTGCAACGCCGGAGATAACCGAGGTATGTCTGAATTCTTCACGAGCCATTGGATTTGATAGATGCACCTCAATCAGTGGCGCTTTTACCAATTCCGCAGCATCCCGTATTGCATAGGAATAGTGCGTGAAAGCTGCAGGATTGATAACTACCGGAATATTTGAATCTGCCGCCTCATGCAGCCAGGCAATGATTTCGGCTTCATCATTACTCTGTCTCACATCCGCGACGAAACCATGGGTCTTTGCCGCTGATTCAATATGCGCAACGAGCTCGGCATAGTTCATATCCCCATAGATTGAGGAATCTCGTATATCAAGGCGACCCAAATTAGGCCCGTTAAGTACTAATACCTTCATTGGCTAACCTTCTCATACGCTCTTATCAAAGCGCTCTCTTCTGGATTTTCTAATCTCTGTGTCTTGCCTACATCTGAAATCACAACGAAGCGAAGGTTGTTACCACGGGATTTTTTATCTAACTTCATTGCTGCGAAAAGTTCTGGCCATTCTCCACTTGCATAGGTGGTTGGCAAGCCTAGCCCCTGCAAAGTTGATATGTGTAGATCTAGCAACTCTTTTGAAATGAGGTTTAACTCAAAAGATAGATGAGCAATATAGGCCATCCCTATTGAGACGCATTCCCCGTGACGCAATGAGTACTTAGAATGGATTTCTACAGCATGACCGAAGGTGTGGCCGTAGTTGAGAATCTCGCGTTCAAAACTCTCCTTGAAATCTCCTGATACAACTTCGGCTTTAACTTGTACCGCTCGCTCGATGAGTTCTTCTGTCAAAGTTTCAGAGGCACGGATTTGTTGCAAAGTCAGACCTGCTATCTTTTCGAGGATTAGGCCATCCTTAATAAAGCCACACTTCACAACTTCAGCTAGCCCCGCAGAAAAATCTCGATCAGATAGCGCCTTGAGCCAATTGGTATCGATGACCACTTTTACTGGCGAATGGAAAGCCCCAATTAAGTTCTTTCCATAATCGCTATTAATGCCAGTCTTCCCTCCAACCGCCGCATCAACCATTCCGGCAACAGTTGTTGGAATAGCCATCCAATCCATGCCGCGTAACCAAGACGCGGCGGCGTAACCTGCCACATCCGTAACTGCGCCGCCACCAATGGCAACAATCAGATCGCTTCTGGTGAATCCCGCGGCTCCCAGCCAATTCCAGATAGATTCCAGCGCACGAATGGATTTACCTGCTTCTCCATCGGGGATGCCAAAGTAGAAGAATTCGGCACCTTCGAATTCGAATGGGGGAATCAATTCCTTCATGGAATCGCTGTAAATGATTGCGATTCTCTCTCGATTCTTCGCCGCATCTTCTATTACTTCACGATAACCGCGAGCTATCTCAACCTCATAGTTGCGTTCAGCGGAGATTGCAATCCTCTTCATTACAACTCCCCCAGGTTAGAAAGAGCAATGGTAACAATCTCTTCTTCACTCTTGTCGTCAACGTTGATAGTTGTATCAGCAATCGCCTCATAAATCGGACGTCGCGCTTCCATGAGGGTCTGCCATTGCCCCCGCGGGTTATTGAGCAGAAGTGGCCTATCGCGATTGAAACCAATTCGAGGCGCGACAGTTGAAAGCGAGATATCCAGAAAGAGAATATGGGAGGCGATAGCTCTCAACGCAGATTGTGCATCGATAGATATGGGCGCGCCACCGCCAAGGGATAGGACAGTCCCGTCGGTGAGTAACTCCTGACGCAGCACTCTCTTTTCAATGACTCGAAAGGCATCTTCTCCTTCATCAAGAAAGATTTGAGAGACTGTCTTTCCTTCCTCTCGTTCAATAATCTGGTCGGTATCTCTAAACTCGAGATTTAGCTTCTGCGCGAGAAGAGATCCAATAGTTGTCTTTCCTGAACCCATAGGTCCGATCAGAATTACTCTTGGAGCCATTACTTGAAACGTAGATTCTTCATATACGACTCGTAGTTGCGTCGGACCTCTTGAACAGAGTCTCCGCCAAACTTTTCCAAAACCGCCTCTGCGAGAACGAGGGCTGCCATCGCCTCAGCGACGACTCCTGCTGCCGGAACTGCGCATACATCAGAACGCTGATTAATCGCTTTCGCGGCTTCGCCTGTTCTCACATCAATCGTGTCTAACGCCTTAGGAACGGTTGAAATAGGCTTCATTGCAATTGAAACACGAAGTATTTCTCCGTTAGACAT
>CAZHPQ010000001.1:6097-24763 GCA_964533845.1 uncultured Candidatus Planktophila sp. | reverse complement strand
CGGTTGAAATAGGCTTCATTGCAATTGAAACACGAAGTATTTCTCCGTTAGACATTCCACCTTCGGTGCCACCTGCGCGATCTGTGCGTCTTTGAATTGCACCACTGCTTCCACGCTCTATCTCGTCGTGCGCAATCGAACCTCTACGAGTAGCTGTTCTAAAACCATCGCCGATTTCTACGCCCTTAATCGCCTGGATGCCCATCATGGCCGCAGCTAAGCGTGCATCCAATCTGCGATCCCAATGCACGTGCGATCCCAAGCCGGGCGGCAAGTTGTACGCCAAAATTTCGCAAACTCCACCCAACGTATCCCCATCAGAATGCGCTGATTCGATCTCAGCAATCATGGCAGCACTTGTCGCCTTGTCAGCACATCGAACTGGATCTTCATCAATGCGAGCCATATCGCCAGCTTGAGGTAGTTGATACCCATCAGGTATACGGACGCCTCCAATAGAAACCACGTGGCTCAAGATTGTTACGCCGACTGCTTGCTCAAGAAAATTGCGCGCGATCGCACCAAGAGCAACTCTCGCTGCAGTTTCACGAGCGCTGGCTCTCTCCAAAATTGGTCGCGCGTCATCAAAATCGTACTTTTGCATTCCAACCAAATCTGCATGTCCCGGACGAGGTCGAGTAAGTGGTGCATTGCGCGCTAGGTTGGCAATCTCATCTTCAGGGACGGGATCTGCCGACATAACCTTCTCCCACTTAGGCCATTCACTATTTCCCACTTGAATAGAGATTGGGCCACCCTGTGAAACTCCTAGACGGACACCACCCAGAATCGTGACTTTATCGGCTTCAAAATTTTGTCTAGCTCCACGTCCAACTCCCAGGCGGCGGCGCGATAGATGGAAATCAATATCTTTCGTTGAAATCTCAATATGAGCTGGAAGACCCTCGACTATTGCCGATAGGGCTTGACCGTGTGATTCGCCTGCAGTTATCCAACGCATGTGCCTATTGTGGCAGATGTCTTTTAACAAGGAGCACCCATTTGCGCCTTTGAATCGGGATTAACTCATGAATGACAGGAGATATCCCCCACTGATCGCAGGTCCGAGTGGCACCGCCGTTCTGAGATTGCGGCTTCGAACAATATAGATGAACATCAGGATGCAAGTGCAGAGTAAGAGGTTAGATCCATATTGAAGAAGCCCCTGCGCTGGCACTACAAATACCAAGATGGCACTCAATAATTTGATATCCCCGCCACCAATTTTTAGGTACCTCCAGGCCAGTACCCCTATGGGCAGAAGTAAGAGCGCTAGTGATGTGTTCGCAGAACGCGCACCCACAAAAAAATCGAGAATTACAACGGCCCCCACTGCAACATTGGGTATGCGATGGAATTTGACATCATAGATTGCGATAGCAATCAGAAGAAAGGACATTCCGAGAAGGTATCGCCTAGCATCAAGATCTGAAGGTGCTCCTGTGGATATCTAGAATGATGTTGCCAACTTCTGTCGAAGCGTTGCGGCCAGTTCCTCTGTATCAAATCTCTTTTCTGTTACCAAGCGCAACTGCTCAATCCCCTGATAGAGCAGAAGTTCAAGGCCTGAAATCACAGGGGCGCCCAAGTTACTCCACTTCTTTGCCAGCACTGTTGGCCATGGTTTGTAAATAACATCAAAGAGAAGGCAAGAGATTGCACCTTCAGCGCTCTCCGCAAGTAGATCGGCAGCCCCGGCAGGAGTGGTGTTAACAACCAAAGAATATCGATCCAGAGCTATCGTGTTACTCCAGATTGCATATGAGAAATTGGATTGAGTGACAATACTTTCAAAAGATTTTTCACGGGTACTGGTGCGCCCCAAAATTGTGATTGCATCCGCCAATCCATCAAGACTCGCGGCAATAGCGCGGGCCGTTCCTCCTGCACCAAGAATAAGGACTCCGGAGAAGTTAGAGAACCCGCGATGTGCGAGAGCATCCAAAAAACCAGTCCCATCAGTTGAAGTTGCGCTCCATGAGGAGCCGCTTTTGATGAGGGTGTTTGCAGATTGCGCTTTCTGCGCTAAATCGCTGGTCGAGAAACCGAGTTGTAGCACCTCTTCCTTCAAAGGCATTGTCAGTGAAAGGTAATCAAAATCAGCGCCACGGGTCTCTAAGAAGTTCTGTAGTTGACCTGAGCCGACCTCTATTCGCTCATAACTTCCCTTTAGGCCAAGCTCTTCAAAGGCAGCGCGATGCAACACTGG
This sequence comes from uncultured Candidatus Planktophila sp., assembly GCA_964533845.1. Classification (GTDB taxonomy): domain Bacteria; phylum Actinomycetota; class Actinomycetes; order Nanopelagicales; family Nanopelagicaceae; genus Planktophila. The sequence continues at coordinate 22,554 of CAZHPQ010000001.1, read as the reverse complement.
TGAAAGCGAATGTTCAATTGGAGAACCGAGCACTGCTCCACGAATCATTCTTTACTCCTGAATAAACCATTTCTTAGATTCTTCTTGTACTCGCTCTTCCAGATATTGAACTGTCCAAGATTATCTGTAAAGCGGGTATCGGAAGGTGCAACTGTAATGAAATAGAGCCAGTTCCCAGGCTCTGGGCTAAGGGCGGCATCCATTGCCTGCCGGCCAGGGTTATTAATCGGTCCCGGCGGAAGGCCATACTTACGATAGGTGTTGTACGGTGAATTAATCAAAGTCCCTTGAGTACTTAGGAAGATGTTTCCCCTAGATTTCTTCACATAATGCACTGTCGAGTCAAACTGTAAAGGCATTCCCTTTGCCAACCGGTTCCTGATGACTTGAGAAATCTTTGTGAAATCTTGCAGTTTGCCCTCGGCTTGAATGAGCGAGGCGATTGTCAAGAATTGTTGCGGTGTGAATTTCTCGCGACTTTCAAGAAACCCAGCAGATTTCATCTCCCTTTCTGATCGCGCAATCATAGAAGTGAACGCTTCCAGTGCCGTGGTACCTTTATCGAAGCTATATTGAGCTGGGAAGAAGAGTCCCTCAAGTGAAGTGAATCCTGTTGGCTTCTTCACGGTAGCCAAAGCCGATTTCACATCACTCGCGCTGAATCCCGCTTCATACATTTGAGGAAGAATCTCAGAGAGCCACATACCCTCTTGGACGCTAATCAATCCGCTGAGACGCCTCACATCCAAAAGTTGAACTAACGCTTCCTGTGCGCAGTTCTGCAGGGTGAGTCGATGATCGCCAGGAGCTACTTGAGATGAACGTGAATCACCAACTGCTACGCGAAAATATGATTCAGATGACTTCACGACGCCAGCATTGAACAGCACCATTCCTATCTCTGATCCTGTCGAACCGGCATCAATATGGACAATCACTTCCTTGCCAGAATCTCGGCACGCAAAGTCAGGAGCGCTCGATGAGTTCGAACGAATCTCACGCAGCCCTACGGTGATGAGAAGAACAACCATAAATGCGGAGAGAACTCGGATAAGTGGTGAGTTAGGAAGATCTCGCACGCTGGAGCCCTAACTCGAGAATTTCAACTGCAGCCATGGCATCGATTAACTCTTTAGAATCTCTGGTTGATTTACCAATTTCTCGCAATTTTGATTGAGCGCTCACGGTAGATAGACGTTCATCGATAAAGATGATTTCAGCATCCGTTAGTTCGCTAAGGCTCGCACCAAAACTCCTGGCTTTCTCAGCGCTGGTACTTTCAGCACCAGATAGATGCTTGGGAAGACCTACAAAGATTTGGATTGGTTCGTATTCGACAAATATTGCTTTGATTTCGCTAGCTAGGCTCTTATTCCCAGTCGCCAAAACGGTTAAAGGTGACGAGATGATTCCATCAGGATCGCAGATTGCTACCCCGATACGGATATCGCCGTAGTCGAAGGCGACCCGTCGACCCCGTTCCATAAATTACTTTCCAGAGATAGCGTCAGTGATTGCTGATAGCGCCACCGGAATCTGATCAAGCTTGACTCCACCACCTTGGGCAAAATCATCTTTACCGCCGCCACCGCCACCCAAAATCGTTGAGCCAATCTTAACAAGCGCGCCAGCTTTAACGCCCGAAGATTTTGCAGCATCGCTGACCGCGGCGACAAGAACTGCCTTGCCCTCAACAACGCTGACGAGAACGACTACAGAATTCGCAGACCTACTCTTCAGGTCGGTTGCAATCTTTCTTAAATCATCAGCTGCAATTCCTTCGCCCAAGGCTGTTGCAATCACTGATATGCCGTTCACAACTATCGCCTTCTCGGCCAACGGCCCTATCTGTGACATCGCTTGCGCAGAGCGAACGTTCGCTAACTCTTTCTCAATCTCTTTAATCTTGGTTAAGAGATCTGAAATTCTTTCAGGAAGTTCCTCGGTGCGAGAACCTTTGATGATCTCTGTAAGAGAGTTCAGAAGAAGATGTTCGCGCGCCAGATACTTATAGGCGTCCACACCCACTAGGGCTTCTACTCGCCTGACCCCTGCGCCAACAGATGACTCTGAAAGTAACTTAATGACACCCAGTTGTCCTGAAGCAGAGACGTGTGTGCCTCCACAAAGCTCTCGAGCCCAGTCGCCAACGCTGACAACGCGAACTTGCTCCCCGTACTTCTCGCCAAAGAGGGCCATCGCACCAATTTTCTTGGCCGCATCTTGCGACATCGTCTCTGCAGTCACCTCGAGATTATCGAGAAGAAGTGTGTTCACTCGCGCTTCTACTTCATTCAAAACAGAATCGGGAACGGCGCCAGTAGAAGGGAAGTCGAAACGAAAACGACCAGGAGAATTCTCAGAACCCGCTTGAGTCGCTGTGTCTCCAAGAATCTCACGGAAAGCTTTGTGAACCATATGAGTTGCGGTATGCGCTCGAGAGATTGCATTTCGACGTTCCAAATCAATGACTGCGTGGGCCTGAGATCCAAGAGCAACCTCACCGCTGATGACTCGACCGCGATGAACCGAGAGCCCGTTCACTGGATTCTGTACGTCGTCAATTTCCACAACAGCGCCATTAGCGAGAGTGATACGCCCACCATCTGCTAACTGTCCGCCGCCTTCGGCGTAGAAAGGAGTTCTATCAAGAACGATTTCAACTTCGCTGCCTGAGATAGCTGATTGGACACTCATCCCATCGACCAGAATTCCATTCACAACCGCATCAGATTCAATTTGGGTATAACCAACAAATGTCGATGCACCTTTTGAATCCGCAATCTTTTTATACTCACTCAAATCAGTGTGGCCACTCTTCTTAGCTTTTGCATCAGCTTTAGCGCGATCACGCTGTTCATTCATGAGGCGCTTAAAACCTTCTTCATCAACTTCAAGGCCCTCTTCGCGGGCCATTTCCAGGGTGAGATCAAATGGGAATCCATAAGTGTCATGGAGCTTAAAGACTTCATCCCCCGGCAAGACCGATTTCTTCTGTGCCTTCAACTGAGTAGAGGCAAGATCAAATATCTGTGTCCCGCTCTTTAGTGTTTGCAAGAAAGACTCTTCTTCCGCGACAGAGACTGCCAAGATTCGCTTCTGATCTGAAATCAGTTCTGGGTATTGGGGGCCCATCGCGCCAATAGCGGCTTGTGTGAGTTCTGACATTATTGGATCGTTGACACCCAAGAGTCGCATATTTCGGATTGTGCGACGCATCATGCGGCGAAGGACATAACCGCGTCCTTCATTGCCTGGGGTAACTCCATCACCGATTAACATCGCCGATGTGCGTGCGTGATCAGCTACAACGCGGAGGGAGACATCTGATTGCTGAGACTTTCCATAAGTCACACCAGCAAGCGATGAGGCCTTCGTGAGAATCTGCATCGTGGTATCAATCTCGTAGATGTTTTCAACACCTTGCAGTAAAGCTGCAGTGCGTTCGAGACCTAAACCAGTGTCGATGCTTTTGGCTGGTAGCTCGCCAAGAATTGGATAGCTATCTTTCCCACCACCAGCACCACGCTCGTTCTGCATAAAGACGAGGTTCCAAACTTCAAGGTATCTATTCTCATCAGCAATCGGACCGCCTTCGGCTCCATAACCTGGACCTCGATCGTAATAAATCTCAGAGCAAGGTCCGCATGGTCCAGGAACGCCCATCGACCAGAAGTTGTCTGCCATATCGCGCCGTTGGATTCGCTCTCGTGGAATGCCAATCTTCTTATGCCAAATATCTGCAGCTTCATCATCATCGAGATAGACAGTTACCCAGAGACGATCCTCGGGAAAGCCATATCCCCCATCGCTTACTGGTCGAGTTAAGAGCTCCCAAGCAAGAGAGATCGCGCCTTCCTTAAAGTAATCTCCAAAAGAAAAATTTCCGCACATCTGAAAGAAAGAGGCGTGACGAGTTGTCTTTCCAACTTCATCAATGTCGAGCGTACGCACGCACTTTTGAACAGAAGTCGCGCGCTTGTACGGTGGCGTTACTTCGCCAAGGAAGTATGGCTTAAATGGAACCATTCCTGCATTTACCAAGAGAAGGTTGGGATCATCAGCTATCAGAGACGCCGACGGGACGACGGTATGGGTTAGACCTTGACGATTCTCAGACTCAAAGAAGCGCAGCCAACGCGAACGGATCTCGGCGGATTCCACTAGTTACCATCACCCACTTGATCTATTCAGTCTTCTTCTTTTTGCGACCCTTGCTCATCTGAGCAGCGCTTAAGAGAGCGCCTGCAACTTTTACAGCAGGTCCGTTCTTCTCCATAAAATCCGCAGTTGCCCCAGTGACCTTAGTGGTGACTTCTTCAACGCTCTTGGTGATCTTTGCAAAGCTTTCGAGCGGGCTGTTGATGAGTTCAAGAGTCCGAGTCGATTCATTGATCAAAGGGGTCGTATCGTCGGTGAAAGATTTGAGTGAGACTTTTGCCTCATCCACCAATTTACTGACACGGAAAACTGCATAAGCCACCGAAACGGCAATCACAAAGAGTGACGCTGCTGCGATTATTGCTGCAATTCCACCTGGACCCATATCGATAGCCTACCTGACTACTCCTTTGGAGGAGTCCAATCAATCGCCGCTTCCTTACGTTGCGCAGGTGTAATTGGCGTTGGTGCCCCGGTTAATGGATCCCCACCGCTGGCAGTCTTTGGAAATGCAATTACTTCTCTAATTGAATCAGAGCCAGTTAGAAGTGCGCAGACTCTATCGAGACCAAGCGCGATACCGCCGTGAGGTGGTGGGCCGTAGTTAAATGCTTCCAAGAGGAATCCAAATTTGCTCTGCGCTTCTTCATCGCTCAATCCGATGACAGTAAAGACATCCTTTTGGATGTTGCGATCATGGATACGAATCGAGCCTCCACCAAGCTCTGTTCCGTTAAGGACGATGTCATATGCATACGCAAGTGCCGTTGCTGGATCATTCTTAAATGTCTTTGCAAATTCAGGTTTAGGTCCAGTAAATGGATGGTGCACAGCAGTCCAACCACCGTTGTCGGTTGGTTCAAACATCGGCGCATCGACAACCCAGAGAAATTCCCAAGCCCCTTGGTCAATCAAATTGCAACGACGCCCTATCTCTAACCGCGCTGCCCCTAGAAGTTGCTGGGATGAAGAGCGTTCGCCTGCTGCAAAGAAAATGGCATCTCCCGGCTTTGCACCAACGAAAGCAGCAATTCCTGACTGTTCGGTCTCAGAGATGTTCTTCGCTACCGGTCCTCCTAGAGTTCCATCAGCGTTAACAAGAATGTAGGCAATGCCCTTTGCTCCTCTTGCTTTAGCCCAATCTTGCCACGCGTCGAGTTCGCGACGAGGTGAATCAGCGCCTCCAGGCATAACAACCGCACCAACATATGGGGCTTGGAATACTCGGAACTCAGTTTTAGCGAAATACTCCGTGACCTCCACGAGTTCATGGCCAAAACGGAGATCTGGTTTATCTGAACCGTACTTATCCATGGCATCTGCATAAGTCATATGGCGAATCGGAGTTGGAATATCGTAACCAACAGCTTCTTTCCAGACCTTCACCAATATCTTCTCGGCCACTGCCAAGATGTCGGCCTGATCAACAAATGACATTTCGATATCTAGCTGAGTGAACTCTGGTTGGCGATCAGCTCGGAAATCCTCATCGCGGAAGCAACGAGCAATTTGGTAGTAACGCTCCATGCCGGCCACCATCAAGAGCTGTTTGAAAAGTTGTGGAGATTGAGGAAGGGCGTACCAACTACCGGGTTGAAGTCTTACGGGGACCAAGAAGTCGCGTGCTCCTTCAGGCGTTGATCGAGTCAGATAAGGCGTCTCGATTTCAAGAAAATCTAAATCCTCCATTACCCCCCGGATGGCGGCAGTCACTTTAGAGCGAAGTCGCAAATTTGCTGCAGGCCCTTCGCGTCTTAAATCTAGATAGCGGTAACGAAGACGCACTTCCTCTGAAATCTCAACTTCAGAACCTGAGTCGACTGGGAATGGAAGTGGCGCAGACTCGCTTAGGACGACGACTGAATCACCCATCACTTCGATTTCGCCCGTTGGAATATTTGAATTTTCATTTCCAGCAGGACGAAGGGCAACCTCACCGGTGATTTGCAAACACCATTCGGCACGTAGTTGGCCAGCCATCTTCTCGTCGCGAATTACTACTTGGACAGAGCCCGTTGCATCACGGAGATCTATAAAGGCAACTCCACCATGATCACGACGGCGGGCAACCCAGCCTGCCAAAGTGACGGTCTTACCTGCGTGAGAAGCGCGCAGCGCACCTGCATCATGGTTTCTTAACATGAAAGTGAGCCACCCTTATCTTCGTTGTACCGATAATTGAGAGCGAAGCTCTCCTTGTAATTGCTCAATCTTAACGGAATTTACCGCTCCATCATCCATGCGCTTGAGTTCGACTGTTCCTGCTTGCAACTCTGACTCACCCAGAACAATGACAAATCTCGCACCAGATTTATCGGCAGCTTTCATAGCGCCTTTGAGGGCGCGGTCTCCAAAGGCAATCTCTGTTGTAATCCCAGAGTTTCGCAACTGTGAGGCAATCGTCAGGGCAGAGCTCTTTGCGGTCTCCCCCAAAGGAATGATAAATAAATCAGATGTGAATGAGTCGCTCGGCAATACGCCTTCTGCGACTGCAGCCAATAGCGCGCGATCAACTCCTAACCCAAAACCAATACCCGAAAGCGGTTGGCCACCAAGAATCTCCATCAAGCCGTCATAGCGACCACCGCCACCGATTCCACTTTGGGCACCAAGATCTGAATGAACGAATTCGAAAGTTGTCCCTGTGTAATAGTCGAGGCCTCGCACCATCCGCGGATTAATTGTGAATTCAATCTTCATAGCATTGAGGTAGCTCTGTACTTTCTCAAAGTTATCTGTAGCCTCCGCTGATAGATAATCAAGCAAAAGCGGCGCTTTGGCCATAGCCGCAACCATTTCAGGGCGCTTATCGTCAAAGAGTCGCAATGGATTGAGCTGTGCGCGAGCGGCAGTTGCCTCATCAAGGTTTAGCGTTTGATAGAACTTCATAAGATCTTCGCGATGCGCCGTGCGCGATGCGGCATCGCCTAGCGAGGTTATTTGTAAAGTGAAATTCTTGAGCCCAATATTTTTAAAACCCTGATATGCAATTGCTATTACTTCTGCATCTATCGCAGGATCGTCAAGACCTATAGCCTCAATTCCCACTTGGTAAAACTGGCGATATCGGCCTGCCTGGGGTCTCTCGGCACGGAAGTACTGACCCGAATACCAAACCTTGACTGGAAGTTGGCCACGGTCAAGGTTCTGCTCAATGACAGCACGCATGACGCCAGCTGTTCCTTCAGGTCGCAGAGTGATGGATCGACCGCCACGATCTTCAAAGGTGTACATCTCTTTCGAAACAACATCGGTTGATTCACCAACGCCACGAGAGAAGAGATTTGTATCTTCAAAAACAGGAAGTTCCATAAGCTGATACCCAGCAAGACGGGCAGGCGCAATCAGCTGCTCTCGAACCCATTCAAATGCTGTGGATTCGGGAGGCAGATATTCGCGAACCCCCTTGGGCGCCTGGATCTTCTCGTACTTCACAAGGCCAATTCTTTCAGATATGGATTGTTTTTTCGCTCGAATTTAATGGTTGTCTCGGGTCCGTGACCAGGCAGTACGCGTAAATCATCGGAGAGAGCAAGAACTTTATTCTTCAGCGTTGATTTCATATCGCTGGCACTGCCTGTCGGAAGATCAGTTCTTCCAATTGAGCCGGCAAAGAGCACATCTCCGCTAATCAAAATTTCTTGGTTGAGTACAAACATCACAGAACCCTTGGTGTGGCCAGGGGCATGAATCACATCAATCTTTACTCCTAGCAAATCCAAGTTGGTTCCATTCTTCAACTCATTTACCTTGAGAGGTTCCTCGAAAACAATTCCTTTGAGTTGATCAATAAATTCTGGGCCATGAATTCCACTTGGATCTGCGATGAAGCGACGATCCTCGGTGTGAATGTAAGTAGGAATGTCGTAGCCATCTGCAAGTGGCTTAATGGAGAAGGTATGGTCTAAGTGGCCGTGGGTGATGAGGGCAGCGACTGGCTTTAACTTGTTCTCTTCGATAATCATCTCAATATCTGCCGAAATATCAGGCATGCCAGGGTCGACGATGATGCATTCACCTCCAGCTGCTGGCGCGATGACCCAACAGTTGGTGGCAAACATAGGCGCAGGAAATGACCGAATAAGCATGAAGGTCACCCCTATTTCTCGCGTGGATTTACTGCTTCTGGATGCACAGGGTACCTTTGACCTCTACCAAAACTACGCACATATCAACGAAGGCAAGGAATCCGACAGAAGGTCGAATGACTTACCAACGCGCCAAAGGGGATCAAAATGACCGATGTAAATCCAACCGCACTTGCACAGACACATTCACTTCCAACAAGCGCAGCATCTGCTCTCATTGGAGATCCTTCAAAATTTGGTCGCGTTGCCGAAGATGGCACAGTTTTTGTTCGTACACCTGACGGTGAGAAACCTGTGGGTTCATATCCAGGAAAATCTGCTGAAGAAGCGCTCGCCTATTTCGTGCGTAAATTCGAAGCGCTGGCATCTGAAGTTGCTCTCACCGCTGCTCGAATCACCAGTGGCGCCATGGTTCCTCAAGATGCGTATGAAGCTGTTAAAAAACTTCGTCAACAGGTTCGCGAACTCAATGGCGTTGGAGATCTCGCAGCGCTCGCTCTCTCTGTTGAACAGATTGAACCGCTCATCGAAGGCCATCGCGAAGCATATGAAGCAAAGAAAGCAGCTGAAGCTGCTGCAAAAGCCGCTCGACGTGAGCAGATCCTTGTTGAGAAAGAAAAGATTGTTGCTGAAGCGGAATCTCTTGCTTTATCTGAAAATTGGAAAGCAACTGGCGATCGCCTAAAGGCTCTCCTTGAAGAATGGAAGGCTGCCCCTCGTTTGGATAAGAAGAGCGATGCCGATTTCTGGAAGAGATTCTCTGCATCAAGAAATAAGTTCGATAAACGTCGTCGCACCCACTTTGCACAGTTAGAAGCAACTGCAGGAAAGGTTGCAGAAGTGAAGATTGCAATTGTTGCTGAGGCCGAAAAGCTAGCTACATCTACAGAATGGCTTCAGACTGCACGTCGTTTCAAAGATCTCATGGATCAATGGAAGGCTGCAGGACGCGGTAAGAAGAACGAAGATACCAAGTTGTGGAATCGCTTCAAGGCGGCTCAGGACCAGTTCTTCGCCGCCAAGAACGCTGATTTAGAAAAGCGTGAAGTATCTATGGTTGCCAACCTGGCTAAGCGTGAAGAGCTCATTGTTCAGATTGAAGCTCTTGTGCCATTTACCGATCTCAAAGCAACTAAGAACGCTTTCCGAGAACTCATGCGCACTTGGGACAAGATTGGCATCACACATAGAGATAAGCGCGCTGCATTTGACGCACGTATTGCCAAGGTTGAAGAAGTAATCAAATCCGCTGATGCAGATCTTGCGCGTAAGACAGATCCAGGAGCCAAGGCCCGCGCCGCTGAAGTAGTAGCTCAATTAACTGAATCTATTGAGAGCTATAACAAGGCAGCCGAGAAAGCTGAAGCTGCAGGGAATGCCAAGAAGGCTCAGGAAGCACGCGAATCAGCGGTTGCGCGTCAGGCTTGGCTTATAGAAGCCCAGAAGCACTTAGCTGAATTCAACTAAGTCGCAACAGATTCAGGTTCGATAGACGTCGTAGACGCCTTCAATCCCACGCACTGCTGCAAGCACTGAATCAAGGTGCTTTGCGTCGGCCATTTCGAAGGTAAAGCGAGAAATAGCCACTCGATCCTTTGATGTGCTTACCGCAGCGCTCAAGATATTTACGTGTTGCTCTGAAAGTGTGCGCGTTACATCGGCAAGCAGTCGGGCTCGATCTAGAGCCTCCACTTGGATATTGACCAAGAAAATACTGGCAGCCCCCGGTAACCACTTGACTCCGACAACTCTCTCGCCTTGATTCTTCTGCAAGTCCGATGCGTTGATGCAATCTTCGCGATGGACCGAGATACCCGAACCCTTGGTAATGAAACCCATAATTGAATCTCCTGGCACAGGTGTGCAGCAGCGCGCCAACTTTACGAGTACATCATCCACACCTTCTACTTCGATGGCGCTGGAAGTTCGTCGCGTGGTTTGAACTCCTGTAGGAATATTCTCAATAGTTGCTTCAGGATGAGAATCTTCAGCGCCAAGGCTGGCAACCAATTTCTCAATGATGGATGCTGCTGAAACGTGGCCATCCCCAACTGCGCTGTAGAGCGCATCGATATCCGCGTAGTGCATATCGTGCGCCAGTTCAAGAAGTGAGTGGCCTGCAAAGATTTTCTGAAGAGGTAACCCGGCTTTACGCATCTGGCGAGCGATGGATTCTCGCCCAGCGTCAATAGCTTCTTCTCGACGCTCTTTGCTAAACCAAGCCTTGATTTTGGAACGTGCGCGCGGGCTTTTAACGAAGTTCAGCCAATCGCGGCTTGGCCCTGCGTTCTCGCCCTTATTGGTAACAATCTCTACAACATCGCCATTGTTGAGCTTTGATTCGAGTGGAACTAAACGTCCATTCACCTTTGCGCCAGCACAGCGAAGACCTACATCTGTGTGAACTGAGAAAGCAAAGTCAACGGGAGTTGAACCTCCGGGAAGGGCAACTACTGAACCCTTTGGTGTGAAGACAAACACTTCAGGGCTACCTAAATCAAAGCGGAGCGCTTCAAGAAACTCTGAAGGGTCTTCCGTCTCTTTCTGCCATTCATGTAACTGGCGCAACCAGAGCATTTCAGGAGAGTTTCCTTCTGGGTCTCCCCCTTGCTTGTATTTCCAGTGCGCCGCAATTCCGAATTCAGCGCGCGAATGCATCTCGTAGGTTCGAATCTGAATTTCAATCGCTTTTCCATTTGGACCAATCACCGTTGTATGCAGAGATTGATAGAGATTGAACTTCGGCATTGCGATGTAATCCTTAAATCGTCCTGGAACCGGACTCCAGCGCGCATGAATTGATCCGAGAACCGCATAGCAATCACGAACATCGTTGACGAGAACTCGAATTCCAACTAAGTCATAAATTTCATTGAACTCTCGGCCGCGTACAACCATCTTCTGGTAAACGCTAAAGAAGTGTTTCTTGCGTCCGGTGACGGTAGCCATAATTGAATCGCGAGCTAGGTCGCCCTGAACCGCCTCAATAACTTCTGCGGTGAGTGCATCGCGTGAAGGAGATCTTTCTGCGACAAGTCTAGAAATTTCCTCAAATTTCTTAGGCTCAAGAACGGCGAAGGAGAGATCTTCTAGCTCCCATTTGATGGCATTCATTCCAAGGCGGTGAGCCAGCGGCGCATATATATCGAGAGTTTCACGCGCTTTGCGTTGTGCGGATTCAGATGAGACAAAACCCCATGTGCGCGCATTATGAAGTCGATCCGCGAGTTTGATGACCAGTACCCGAATATCTCGCGACATCGCAATAACCATCTTGCGAACTGTCTCGGCTTCTGCGGTCGGCCCGTAGGTCAATCTATCTAGCTTGGTAACGCCGTCAACTAAGTTTGCAATCTCGTCACCGAACTCAGCTCGGAGCTGCGTCAAAGAGTAAGGAGTATCTTCGACAGTATCGTGAAGAAGAGATGCAATCAGGGTGATCTCGTTGAGCCCTAACTCAGCCAAAATCTGAGTCACTGCTACCGGATGAGTGATGTACTCCTCGCCTGATTTTCGAAGCTGTCCTGTATGCGCAGTGCGCGCAACCTCGAAGGCGCGGTTGATATCGGCTGTATCAGCGTTTGGATGATGCTCCCTGAGTGCGTCGATTACCGGCGCAATCAAAGGCTGAGTCTCCATAAAGCTAAAAGGTTATTTGCGACCTTTGCGCTTTGCTTGAGTGCGACGGCTGATCTTTGTAGCAGCGCCTGTATTTGTCTCTGCAGCGCTCCCGCGAGAAGCAACGCGCTTAGCGAGTGCCTGCATCGCAGGTTCTCTTTCACGAAGCTGAGCCAAGAATGGAGGTGCGATAAAGAGAGATGAGTAAGTACCCACAGCTAGACCAATAAAGAGCGCAAGTGAAAGATCCTTGAGAGTTCCGGCTCCAAGCAATCCGGCGCCAACAAAGAGAATCGAACCGACAGGGATCAGCGCGATAATCGATGTATTGAGCGAGCGAACAATCGTTTGATTAACAGCCAAGTTGGCTGCTTGAGAGTAGGTAACCTTCGAATTGGCGACAACTGATTTCGTGTTCTCGCGAACCTTGTCGAAGACAACGACGGTGTCATACAACGAATAACCCAGAATCGTTAAGAATCCAATAATCGTTGCTGGTGTGACATCGAAACCAACGAGCGCATAAATACCCACGGTGATAAAGACGTCGTGGATCACAGCAAGGATTGCCGCTGCTGCCATCTTCGGCTCAAAGACCATTGCCAGGAAGAGCATAATTACAAGAAGAAAGGCAACAAGGCCATAAATCGCCTTCTTGGTGATCTCTTTACCCCATGATGGCCCTACAAGTTGAGTATCAATTGATTCTTCACTCACGTTGAACTTCTGTGTCAACGCTGCCTCAATCGCTCGAGACTGTACAGAATCAACAGCACCTGTCTGAACGCGAACCTTGGAATCACCAATCTTTTGAACGATGATCTCACCTGGAAGGCCTACTGCTTCAACAGCTTCACGTGCTTGTTGCACAGTCGCAGTTGGCTTATTCACGGTAAAGGATGCGCCGCCCTTGAATTCAATTCCAAGATGCAAACCCTGAACAAAGAGGGCGAAGAAAGAAACGATGATGAAGATAGCCGACAAGCTGTACCAACGCTTACGGTTTTCGACGATATTAAAAGAAGTTTCTCCTGAATAGAGACGGCCACCAAGACCAGATAATTTCGCCATGTGCTTATGCCTCCAAAGGTGATTCAGTTTGAGAAATCTTGGCGTTCTTCTCTTTCATTCCGACGCTCTTAGGCGATAGGCCAGATAGCGGATGGCCTGACGCGAAGAACTTCCAACGCGCAAGGACAGTAACAATCGGCTTGGTGAAGAGGAATACAATCAAGAGGTCGATTACGGTTGTAAGACCAAGTGTGAATGCAAAACCTCGAACGCCACCGACGGCGAAGAAGTAGAGCAAGAATGCGGCAATGAGAGAAACGATGTCGGCCACGATAATTGTGCGACGCGCTCTGCTCCAGCCCGTTTCGACGGCGGTGCGCAGTGTTTTGCCCTCTCGGAGTTCATCTCGAATACGTTCGAAGTAGACGATGAATGAGTCTGCGGTAACACCGATCGCCACAATCGAACCAGCGATACCTGCCAAGGTGAGAGTGAAGCCAATTGACTCACCAAGAACTAGGAAAAGCAAATAAAGCATGGCAGCTGCAATAGCTAGCGAACCAACAATCGCGATTCCGAGGCCTCTGTAATAGGCCACTGAGAAGATCAAGACCAAGCCCATACCGAGCGCTCCAGCTAGAAGTCCGGCTCGCAGCTGATCTTCACCAAGCGTAGGAGAAACTTGCTGAACTTCACCACGGTCAAATGCCAGTGGTAGAGAGCCATACTTCAAAACATTGGCAAGATCCTGTGCTTCAACTTGGGTGAAAGAACCGGTGATCTGTGCTTCACCTGATGGAATTGCCTCACGGATAGAAGGCGCAGAAACCACGAGCCCATCAAGAACAATCGCTACCTGATTCTGTGGCGATGGAAGAGATGTCACTCGGGCAGTCTGTGCTCCAAATGCTCGCGTTCCTTCGCCATCAAATGTGAGCGAGACAAACCAAGCACTTGCACCTTGCTGATCAATACCAGCTGATGCCTTAGAAACTTGCTGACCTAATACTTCAGCTGGACCCAATATGTATTTTGTCGAACCTGTGCGTGCGCATGCAACGATTGTGTCGCTTGGCGAATCAGCACCTGTTCCCTGAAGGTTTGCCGGATTTGTGCAATCGAGGGCTGCGAAGCGTGCATTAATATCAGCAGAGACTCCACCGGCTGGGGTTGCTTCCCCTCCACCGATTCCTGCGAGAGCAGAAGACTCAGCAAGAACCTGACGGAAACGAAGTTCTGCAGTCTGACCAACCAAATCAACAACGCGTCGACCTGATTCGCCAGGGACAGAGATAACAATCTGACGATTTGTACCGCTTCCTTGAGCAGTCACTTCAGATTCCGCAACGCCGAGTGAGTCAACGCGCTGACGGATAATTGAAACCGCTTGATCAATCGCTTCTGATGTCACCTGATTCGCTTCATTAGATGCGCGTGGTTGCAGCGTGACGCTGGTGCCTCCGCGCAGATCTAGGCCAAGTCGAACAGAGTCTGCTCCTTGAATAAGCGCAGTTCCGAGAAGTCCCACAAGAATTACCGCCAACAATGTCAGCGCGCGTAGTGGTCTGCCGGAAGTCTTCACAGGAGTCTTCACAGGTGTTTGAGGTGTGGACATAAGGCGAGAGTCTAGGCGTTACGTAGTGGGCGTGTCGAAAAGAGTCGCGGCTCCCGGTGGTGGCGTTCGTCCCACATGCGAGAAACCAGCGGCTGTGGCCACTCTTCCCCGCGGTGTGCGAGCCATGAATCCATTCCTGACTAGGAAAGGTTCCGCCACAGATTCAACGGTCTCTACCTCTTCGCCAACTGCGATAGCAAGAGTCGAAAGACCTACCGGTCCGCCATTAAATCTTTCGATAAGAGCCAACAGAACGGAGCGATCGAGCCGATCTAACCCTTGCTCATCGACTTCATACATTTCAAGAGCGGCCTTAGCATCCTCATGGCTGAGCGAATTTGAGCCATTGACCTGGGCATAATCACGAACGCGACGTAAGAGACGGTTGGCGATACGTGGAGTACCGCGTGAACGCCCTGCTATCTCAGCGATCGCTTTCTTATCAATAGTGAGACCTAACAAAACGGCGCTGCGCGAAAGTACTTCCTCAAGCTCGCTCTCTTCATAGAAATCTAAATGCGCTGTGAATCCAAAACGGTCTCTGAGCGGCGAAGGCAGTAGACCTGCACGGGTAGTTGCACCTACGAGAGTAAAGCGCGGTAACTGCAAAGGAATTGCGGTCGCACCGGGCCCTTTGCCGACAACCACATCAACTCGAAAATCTTCCATTGCTAAATAGAGAAGTTCTTCCGCGGGTCTTGGTAGGCGATGAATTTCATCTAAGAAGAAAATCTCTCCTTCGACGAGCGAAGATAAAATTGCCGCTAAATCGCCAGCATGAGTAATTGCGGGTCCGCTGGTAATCCGAATAGGCGCGTTCATCTCTGATGCCAGGATCATCGCAAGGGTTGTCTTTCCAAGCCCTGGTGGGCCAGAAAGCAAGATGTGATCTGCAGCTGAGTTTCGTTTGCGAGCAGCGCTCAGGAGAACATCTATCTGTTGGCGAACACGGTGTTGTCCAATGAAGTCACCAAGGGTCTTTGGACGAAGCGCATGCTCTGCAGTTAACTCATCGGGTTGTTCGCTCGGATCAACCATGCGGTCTGTGCTCACTTAGCTGCGCCTCCCACTTTGGAGCGCCTTCTTGAGAAGTTCAGAGAGCTCAATCTCTGAGGGTTCAACACCACTTTCTGCATAGTCAGCAAGAACAGAGTTAATTGCAGCATCGGAATCTTTTGCAGTGAAACCAAGTGAGACAAGAGCTGACGTCAACTGCTCGCGCCAGACAGGTTGATGGTGTGCGCTCTTATGAGACGTGCCAAAGTCAGAGATCTTGCCTTTGAGTTCCAAAATCAATCGCTGCGCACCTTTTCTCCCGATTCCAGGAACTTTTTCAATCGCTGAAATATCTTCTTGCGCAATAGCTGCAGCAAGTGTCTGTGGTGAATGGCTTCCCATAATTGCCAAAGCAACCTTTGGACCAATTCCAGTCACGGTCTGCACCAATTCAAATGTAGAACGACTCTCTTCATCCAGAAAACCGAAGAGGGTGAGCGCATCTTCGCGCACGATAAGAGTTGTAAATAGCTGAACTGGCACACCTACATTGAGTTGAGAACCAGTTTGCGTCGTAACCAACACAGCCAGGCCTACTCCCCCTACTTCGACAATTACTTTATCGCTGCCAATAGAACGGACAACACCATTGATGAGTGAGATCATCTTTTTACCAACTTTGAGATACGCGCCTTCTCTGCCTTGAGCGCTTCCTCAATTTTTGCATTGCTGCCACCACGCCACAGATGACAGATAGCTAGCGCTAGCGCATCCGTGCTGTCGACTGGCTTTGGGATCACTTCGAGATTGAGTAATCGCTTAACCATTTCAGCTACCTGCGCCTTGTTTGCGCGACCAGAACCAGTAACTGCAGCTTTTACTTCAGAGGGCGTATGCATCATCACCGGAATACTGCGACGAGCTGCAACTAAGAGGGCAATTCCTGCAGCTTGCGCCGTTCCCATGAC
>CAZHPQ010000001.1:0-5997 GCA_964533845.1 uncultured Candidatus Planktophila sp. | reverse complement strand
TGCGACGAGCTGCAACTAAGAGGGCAATTCCTGCAGCTTGCGCCGTTCCCATGACAGTACGGACATTGTGTTGAGAGAAGACTCTTTCGATGGCAATAACATCGGGGTGATGAGCCGAGATCCAATCTTCGAGTTCTGTTTCTAACTGAAGCAAGCGACGCTCTAAAGGAAGATCGCTTGAGGTGAGAATTACTCCGACACCTATGAGGGTAATTGGCTTACCAACGCTGCCCTCAATTACGCCGATTCCACAACGGGTGAGTCCTGGGTCTACCCCAAGGACGCGTTTTTGTGGATGGCTCATAATTTCCAAGCCTAGGACTAACGGGGCGTTCGGTTAGGAAAGGCTCGCCATGACTTCATCAGAGACATCAAAATTCGAATACACGTTTTGTACGTCATCGAGCTCTTCAATTGCATCGATAAGTTCAAAGACCTTCTGGGCACCTTCAGCATCCAATGGAATCTGCATCGATGGCAAGAAGGAAGAGTCTGCAGATTCGTAGTCGATGCCGGCTGCCTGAAGAGCAGTTCTTGCAGCAACTAAATCGCTTGCTTCACAGACCACTTCAAAGGATTCGCCAAGGTCGTTCACCTCTTCAACGCCGGCATCTAACGCTGCCTCGAGTATTGAATCCTCCGTCGCGCCCGCGGATTTACTCACGATGATGACGCCCTTGCGATTAAAGAGATACGAAACAGATCCCGGATCGGCCATCGATCCGCCGTTACGAGTCACCGCAACGCGAACTTCAGATGCGGCACGATTACGATTATCCGATAAACACTCAATCATGATTGCCACACCATTAGGTCCGTAGCCCTCATACATAATTGTCTGCCAATCAGCGCCTCCAGATTCAAGACCAGCGCCGCGCTTGACCGCTCTTTCAATATTATCTGCTGGCATTGAGTTCTTCTTCGCCTTGGCGATTGCATCGAAGAGCGTTGGATTCCCATCAACTTCTGGCCCACCATTGCGTGCCGCAACTTCAATTGCCTTGATCAACTTTGCAAAATTCTTGGCGCGACGGCTATCAATGACAGCCTTTTTATGCTTCGTCGTTGCCCATTTGGAATGGCCTGACATCAATCCACCTCGTTCATTACCTAGCGCCTAAAGCGAACTTTATCTGCCTTTGCAGATCTCTTCAAAAAAGAAGCGATGAACTGCCAAGTCCGCGGTCAACTCAGGGTGAAAACTGGTTGCAAGAAGATTCCTTTGGCGCACTGCAACCGCATGACCTGCCGCCTCTGATAACACCTGTACGTTCTTGCCCACTTCTTCAACCCAAGGTGCTCGAATGAAGACCGCATGTAGCGAATGACCGTTGAACTCTAAATCAGACTCAAAGGAATCCACTTGGCGGCCAAAAGCATTGCGTCGCACCGTCATATCTATTCCACCAAATGTCTTCTGGCCAACCTTTCCATCCACAATGCGTTCTGCCAGCAGAATCATGCCAGCGCAAGACCCATAGACAGGAAGACCGTCTGCAATTCTGGATCTAATCGGTGCGTAGAGATCGAATAGTTCAGCCAGATGAATAATGGTGGTTGATTCACCACCAGGAAGGATTAAAGCATCCACCTTCGCCAAATCTGCAGCGGTGCGAACCTCAATTGCGCTATGTCCACAAGAAGTTGTTGCCGCTATATGTTCGCGGAAATCACCTTGTAGAGCTAATACGCCAACAATCATTCGAAGAAGTTTTACCAGCCACGTTCAGCAAGGCGATGAGGAACTGGAATATCAGCAACATTGATTCCCACCATTGCTTCGCCAAGTCCGCGTGAAGCATCAGCCAAAACCTTGGCATCCTGATAGAAAGTAGTCGCCTTTACACATGCTGCAGCACGCTCAGCCGGATTTCCAGATTTGAATATTCCAGAACCGATAAAGACGCCATCAGCGCCCATCTGCATCATCAAAGCTGCATCTGCCGGAGTTGCAATTCCACCTGCTGTAAAGAGAACGACTGGAAGCTTGCCCGTTTCAGCAACTTCCTTAACAAGCGCATAAGGCGCCTGAAGCTCTTTGGCAGCCACATAGAGTTCATCTTCGCGCATAGACGTTAAGCGACGAATTTCTCCGCCGATAGTGCGCATATGTGTCATCGCATTAGAAACATCGCCTGTGCCAGCTTCGCCCTTGGAGCGAATCATTGCAGCGCCCTCGTTGATGCGACGTAGCGCTTCGCCAAGATTTGTGGCACCGCAGACGAATGGAATCTTGAAGTTCCATTTATCAATGTGATTGGTGTAGTCAGCTGGTGTGAGGACTTCGGATTCGTCGATGTAATCAACGCCAAGGCTTTCAATAATTTGTGCCTCAACAAAGTGACCGATGCGAACCTTTGCCATCACTGGAATCGAGACAGCAGCCTGAATCTTCTGGATCATGTCTGGATCTGACATACGTGCAACGCCACCCTGCGCACGAATATCTGCAGGAACGCGTTCTAGAGCCATCACTGCACATGCGCCAGCGTCTTCGGCAATCTTGGCTTGCTCAACGTTCACGACATCCATGATGACGCCGCCCTTGAGCATCTCAGCCATTCCGCGCTTTACGCGCGCTGTGCCGGTTGCTTCGCTTCCAGTGTTCTGTGACATCTAATGAACTCCTTACAAAGACGTGAAATGGTCTATTCCACGCAGAGGTCGAGTCTACTTTGTCTCTCTCTTTGATGCATCCGCAGGAATTGGGGTGAAACTAGGCGCCTTATCGGTCAAGGCAATCCAAATCGCACCGTGAGCGAATGGAATTTCATCCCCAGAATTGGTGGTCCAACGAGTTCCGGCCGACTCGGTTGGGCGGCTCCAATTACCTTCAATGTACTTTCCATCTCTCAAGATAAAACCCTTACCTGATCCAACGGTCGCTGAAAATGGGGTCACTCCCCCAACTTTATCCTTATAGATCGAATCCGTAATTGACACGAGTTGTATAACAAATGTGTCTGCTGTCAGACGAGCTCCTGTCGATGAAAGATTGGGAACACCTCCATGCGATAGTTCCCAGAGCTTCTTTTCATTTGACCAAAAAACTTCATAGTTATTTGCAGGCCATAAAACCTTGGCCGAGCTAATGGGAGTTCCTAGTTCAGTCTCATCTGAGAAGTTCCAACCTGCGCTCTTCGATTGCGCAAATTCAAAGCCTTTGCTGCGCGCATACTCCATGAGCAGGTCAGCACGTAAGACCATTGCATAGGGCTGAATACGCTCTGGATCAGTTGTGTAAATTGTAGAAGACATACTCTGAGCGCCTAAGTCAAAGAGGTTGGCGGCTGTGATTTCTGGACGTAGCTTCTGTTGAGCTCCACTGTAAGCAAATCCAACTCTTCCAAATTGTGAAAGTAATTCCAGATCTGAAATTCTGGCAGATCTCACGGGGCCAATCTCTTTTGGAATCTGGGAGGAGAAGACGGCTGCTAAACGAGTCAGCCCACCCTCCACTTGTTCTATATAGACGATGTCAGCGTATTCAATGCCAATCTGTGGATGAGCCAACTTGGTGTCATCAATCTTGACTACCAAAATGGGTCCATCTGCGCCAACCCTGCCACTGAGCGAATTTCGAACTTCCTCCCTGAAAACGGAGCTCAGCACATTTCCTGAATTTGGCGCGAGTAAGGCTGTCGCAACGATTGCGAGTGAAACCCCTGCTACACCCAGAGAGGTGGTTCGCTTAAAGAACATCGTCTTCAAACTCATAAACAATTGGTTCTGGAGCGTTTCCGGCTAATCGAAAGAGGCGAATTACTGGTTTTGCTCGCACCATGGTGGTGCGATTGACGGCATCAACATGAATCGCAATTGCCATCTTAATCTTTGCAGTAAGTTCTTGAAGTTCCCGAACCAGAGCCTTTTCATTTGCACCAGAGATTTCATCTGCACGCTCTAAAAGAATTCCTAGCGCACCGCTCAGCCCGGACTCGGCTTGAGAACGATCTTTGACACTCGCTTCACGCGCTTGGTGGGCGGCAAAGGTTAGGAGAAGGGACGCGGCTGGGTCCGAGATTTCAGAGCGAGCGATTTCGATGGCGATGGCTGCGCGACGTTGCAATAAGCTGTCTAAATTCGCCCAGCTCGTTTCGACGCGATGGTGCAATCGATCAAGTCGAGTTGCCGAATATGACAGGTACCAAGCGAAGAAAGCGACAATAATAATGAGGATCAGGAATTTGCTCATAACGATCTATTCCCTTCCCAGAAACTTATTCCATGAGCGATTCTCAGATGCCAACGTCACTTTACGACCACCGACCATCGCCATCTCGTAGACATCGAAAATTTTTTCAGCAACTACATCCCAATCAAAACTCTGCGCGTACTCCTTACCCAGCTTCGCCTTCTTGAGGCGCTCATCTGGGTGGGAGAGCAAGTCGATGATTTTCTTAGCCAAATCTTGGCTGTCTTCTGAAGTAAAGGTCGTTCCATACTTACCATGACCTAGAAGTGAATCAAATGCTGGAATGTCGCTGGCAATCACACTAGCCCCACTGGCGAGTGCTTCAGCAAGAATAATTCCGAAAGATTCTCCGCCAGTATTTGGAGCGATATACAACCCAACTGAAGTCAAGAAATTTGCTTTCTCTTTTTCGCTAATGCGTCCTAAGAAATGAATTCTGTCTCGTAAGTTCGGTTCGATATCTTCTAGCGCCTCATCAGGACTGCCCGGTCCAGCGACGAATACTTGGATATCCGGGAAAACGCGTACAACGCGAGGTAGCGCATCGAGGAGAATGGACAGGCCTTTACGAGGTTCCTGAAAGCGTCCGATAAACCCCAAAGTATTCCCAGCCCAACGGGTTTCAAGTATGCCATCACGATATCGGTCGGCATAGATTCCATTCGGCACAACGATCGCATCTGTTTCGAGGTGCTCTTTGAGTGTTTCCCGCGCTGCCTCACTTACTGCGATACGCGCAGTAAGTTTTTCAATTACTGGTTCCAAAAAAGGTACAACAGCGAATGAAACTTTCTGTCTTTTGGCCGCGGCATGAAAGGTACCGACCATCGGACCCTCTGCGGCCCAACAAGCTAGGAGTGAAATTGAAGGAATAGCTGGCTCATGAAGATGAAGCACGTCGAAGTTTCCTTGTGAAATCCAATGTCGTACGCGCGCGAATGCTATTGGCCCAAAGAGGACTCTCGCTACAGCTCCGTTATAGGGAATTGCGATAGGTCGACCAGCGCTCACCACGTAGTCGGGTAAGTTTTCATCAGAAAGAGTGGGGGCTAGCACTGAAACGTTATGCCCAGCAGAAATTAGATATTGCGCTAAATCTCCAACGTGGCTCTGGACTCCTCCAGGTGTATCCCAGCCATATGGACAGACAATTCCAATCCTTTTCTTCGAGATCGGCATCATGTGGCGCTTCTCTCAACAAAATCTCCATCAATCCAAATTCTCTGGAGCATGTGCCAGTCCTCTGGATGTTCGGTAATGCCAATCTCAAAGAGGTCTGCGCATCTCTGAACCGTCTTTGC
The DNA here is from genome assembly GCA_964533845.1 of uncultured Candidatus Planktophila sp. Taxonomy (GTDB): domain Bacteria; phylum Actinomycetota; class Actinomycetes; order Nanopelagicales; family Nanopelagicaceae; genus Planktophila. The sequence continues at coordinate 501 of CAZHPQ010000001.1, read as the reverse complement.
AATTCTTTCGTCATCACATCCCTCGCTCGGAACAGGTACATCATGGAAATCGATATGTATTCCATGTGGGGTGTAAGACACATGAGCGACTATGAGTGGAATACCGGTCTTCACTGCGAGTAGCGCAGGCCCGGCCGGCATACGCGACGGTGCGCCAAAAAATGTCACGTCAATTCCAGAACGAGATAAATCGCGATCGGCTACAAGAGCGATCAGTCTCTTCTCGCGCGCCCGCTTCATGAGAGTTGCAAATGAACGATTATCGAGGGCTAGGACTTCAAACCCCATTCGTGTTCTATGCTCAAGGAATCTTTGAAAGAGCGCTTCTGGTTTTAGACGTTCGGCAACAGTCACTAGAGGGATTCCAAGGGCGCAGAAATAGGCTCCCGCAAGATCCCAATTTCCCGAGTGCGGAAGTGCAACCACTACACCGTCCCCACGTTCAATCCGATCAATGAGCAAGTTGCCATTTGAGACGGTGACAGAGTTGAGAATTCTCTC